>CAZAVR010000027.1:0-8328 GCA_964488435.1 uncultured Cytophagales bacterium
GCTGCTTTTCAGCTGGTGCAGGACCTGCTTGTTACGATGCTCGGCGACCTGACGGAAGCATCTTGAGCATCTTCGAAAGATCTTCATCGCTCATTTTGGAGACAACACCCATCAGCGCGTTCAGATCTACTTTTTTCGAAAGTTTCGCCAAGGCTCCGAGGTCAATATTTTTTATCAGGTTGCGTATCTGTGAAAACGAATCGAATAGTTTCATCTTTTTTCTTTTTTAGATTTTAAATTCCCAAAGGAATTTATCCGGTGTTTTGTCACTCGTTAGTTCCTGGTGTGCATGGGTAATCGGTCTGCCGATATCGGATCTTTGGCAAAATACAGGTTTTATATTAAAAAACTACCGGATTGTTATAAATAGACTTCGCCATCCCGTGATGCATCTAAATGCATCGCCGGTTTTCAGCAGGTGAGGATGCTCCCTGGAAATCAGGTTTTCCTCTTTTTCTTTCTCGCAGAAGGGAATAGTACATTGTTGAGAATCAGTCTGTAACCGGGTGAGTTGGGATAGAGGGCCAGGTCCGTGCTCATCCTCCGGCCACCTTGTCGTCCTTCAGGGTCATGCCCTCCATAAAAGGTCCATTGACCTCTGCCCATTTCTCCATAAATATAGCGGTCCGATGTTTTACTTTGTCCCATGATCAGTACATCGGGTTTTACGGTGTGGCTGGAAAAGGCGGAGGTCTGGCCGAAAAACTCGCGTATATGATGTTCGTGATTTTGTACAAGCATGCTCGGAATGATGTCCCATTTTGCAGAGAAGTCGAACAGTGAAAAGTAAGCTTCATCCTCACTTCCTCTGTAACGCATACCGGAAGCGTGATTGATGTCCGAGAACGACATGCCGAATTGATTTTCTAAGTCAATTTTGAAATTGAAAAATGCGAAGGTCTTTTCGAAGTCAAGCCTGTCCTGGGCATTTTGGTCGGCTCCATCGCCATCGATTCCATCAACAATGTCGACTCCCTCCGAGGCCAGTGCTATATCGAAAGTCTCGGCGCCTGAGCACATGGCAAAAAGATACCCTCCACCCAGACAGAAATCTTTAATGGCTTTGGCCACCGCAAGCTTCATCTGCGATACCTTGGTATATCCCATCCGATGAGCAATGGACTCCTGAGCTTTGATGTCGAGCTCCGACATGCGGCGAAGATTCTTGCCGAACTGGCCTGTGAAATCTTCGTGATGAAGGTGGACCCAGTCGTATTTGGATAACTCGCCCTTGAGTATTTCCTCGTCATAGAGTAACTCGAAGGGTATTTCAGCAAATTTTAGCGCCAGAAGCACAGCGTCCGTATTCTCAAATTCGGAAGGACTTATCCTTAGAGGAGAGTAGACGGCAATCCGGGCTGCCTTGTGCAGCTTTACGACGCTCATGTTTCGGTCGGGTTGCTCTATCCAGGACACGATCTGCTGCTGATTGGCGTCACTGATCACTTCGAAATATACCTCACGAAGCTTACATTCGGTTTCGTACTTTTTGTTGTATTGGATCATGAAACTGCCGCCTCTGTAATTCAGCAGCCAATCAACATCCGTTTCTTCTTTTAGCATCATAAAAGCGATTCCATACGCTTTCAGGTGGTTGGATTGTGCCTGGTCCATGGGGATCAGCAGGTAGTTGGCCCTCGCAGCATACGGGACCAGGAAAAGCAGCATGATGTATAACCTCAGTAGCATAAGCATTGATTTGCCGATCTTGCGTTCGATAATACATTCTGATTCTAAAATAAATATAATCAAAAATATTTTAAATGCTTGAAAGATAGGGGTATAGTTCTTTTTTGAATAGACAGCAGGCAGGTTTCTTTTTTTTGGTTATGAGAGAATGTTTGCATAAAAGCGGCGAAAGGAAGCGGGCAATACTAAAAATGGTATCTTGTCATCCATTTTAATTTGCGTTATTTTATCTGGATAGTAATTGATGGCTACCTTTCTCAGGCAAGTTGCCACCCACATATTGGATCATTATGCTGAAGATCTGACGGATCTTCAAATCGTAGTTCCTACAAGGAGAGCGGTGTTTTTTTTGAAACATGAATTGGCGCATATCGCCGAAGCTCCTATGTTCAGCCCGCAAATCATGGCGATCGATGACTTCGTTTCGGGATTAAGTCCTTTTCAAATAGCTGATCCGGTTACACTTATTTTTGAGTTGTACGAGAGTTTTCATGAGGTGGACGGAACACTTGATTTTGACAGATACATGCGATGGGGATCTGTATTGCTTTCTGATTTCGATAAAATCGATCAGTATTGTACTGACACGGGGCCACTATTCGATTATTTGACGGAAGCCAGATCTTTAGAGAGATGGAAGGATGATTTGCCGGAGGGTAGGGAGTTGGACGCTGGTGCAGAGGGAAAGCCTTTTTTCTTATTGTTTGAGAGGATTCAACAAGTTTATCACGTATTCAGGGAGAGGCTCCAGGGGCAAAAGCAGGCTTACAGGGGAATGATGTACCGTCACCTTGCTGAAAATAAAGACGAATGGGTTATTGATCATGCCCATTTTGACAAATGTATTTTTGCCGGATTCAACGCCTTTTCGAAATCTGAAGAAGTGATTGTCGGAAGCTTGGTGCAGGCCGGGAAAGCAGAGCTGCTCTGGGATACGGATGCTTACTATATGGAAGCAAACCTGAACATTGAAGGGGGGAAATATATGCGGGACTACAGGACGCAGCGATTTTTTGGAGAGAACTGGAAATGGATGGGTGACGATCTGTTAACCGGCAGGAAGGATATAACGCTCTATGGTGTTCCCAATGCCACCCTGCAAACCAAGTTGGCCGGACAGATTTACACCATCATGAAGGAGGCTGATCCCGATGATTCAGGACCTACCGCCATACTTCTGTGCGATGAAAATCTTTTGTCACCCATGCTTTATTCACTTGGTCCGGAAGTACAGGATCTGAATGTGACCATGGGTATGCCGCTAAGAAGTTCATTGTTGTTCACGCTGATTGACAGTCTCTTCGAACTGCAGCGAAATACACTCGAGACCCCGGGAATATCAGGAGCCCAGTTTAATCATAAGTTTATCATCGGCGTATTGAATCACCAGTTTGTACGTCAGTATGAACAGGTGACATGGCCTGCGGGTGGAGAGGGGGAATCAGCTTTTCAGAAGGTAAGGGACGAGATCAGTCAGCGCAACAGGGTTTTTCTGACATCTGATGAATTGATCAAAATGGGGGGCGGTCAGCCACTTTTTTCCGTTTTGTTTACCAAGTGGGAAAACCACGATCCGTTTCAGGTAATTCAGGTTTTTTACACGCTTATTGACCTTCTTCGGGGTGTTTACCGCCAAAACCGACACGCTATCGAAACGGAATATCTTTACCTTTTCTTCACACTTCTTAAGCAGTTTGAACAGCGTATTCAGTCCCGGAGGCAACGTATCACACTGAGCACGCTGAGAGCCTTTCTGTATGAGCTCATCCGGCAGGTAAAAATTCCTTTCAGTGGAGAACCGATAAGCGACCTGCAATTGCTGGGCATACTCGAAACACGTGCACTTGATTTTAAAAGAATTATTATGCTCTCAGTAAACGAGGGGATTTTGCCTTCCTCCGGGCGTCAGAACTCATTGATACCTGCCGATATAGCCGCGAGTGCGGGTTTACCCACTTACCAGAACCAGGAAGCTATTACCTCCTATCATTTTTACAGGATGCTGCAGAAAGCGAAGGACGTGCATATTTTGTACGTAGATACGGCAGATGATGCCGGGGGAGGAGAGAAGAGCAGGTACCTTTTGCAGCTGGAACTGGAACTGGCTCGTTATAATCCAGGAATTGTCATTGAAAAAAAGGTGGTCGAGTTTGAAAGCAGGTTATTGGAGTTGCCTGAACTGGAAATTGTCAAAGATGAACAAGTAATTACCTCGATTAAGGAACATCTGGCTAACAAAGGTTTGTACCCGACTGACTTGAACCGCCTGGTCCGGAGTCCTCTGGATTTTTATCTCAATTGTGTTCTCGGGATAAAAGAACAGAAGGACATGGAGGAGGAGCTGGGAATGGATAAACTTGGAACCTGGTTGCACCGGGTTTTTGAAATAGCGGATATTGAGTTCCTGAAAGAAGACAGGGAACCTTCTTTGGCACAAATCAGCCACATACTGAGACAGGAATTTGAAACGGCCTTTCATGGCTATGTGACGGAATCCGGGTTGAACCGGGTTTACTATCGTGTGGGAGAGCAACAGGCATTGGCTTTTTATGAGAGTCAGTTGGCCAGGTCTCCCCGTAACCGGGTGCTCGCTGCAGAGCAGCACCTCCGGTGCGAGTTGGAGATAGAGGTTGAAGGCGAACGGCTGATGGTTAAGCTTGGAGGTAAGATAGACAGGGTTGAGCTTTCTCATGACGGAACATTGTGCATTATGGACTACAAGACCGGTAAGGTAGAGTTGAAAGGGAAAAGAGAGCTCAACGATCCGGAATTGCAGGAGGAAATTCTACTCAGGGATGAGGGTTATTCGACCGGATACGTTAGACAACTTTGGCTTTACCAGTATCTGGTGCTAAGGGAAATGGCTAAAGACACAGGTTGGAAGATCAGTGGACAGACTTTTACGTTGGATTCCAACTCTGTCAGCTCCGGTTTCTATTCTCTAAGGGCGCCGGAAAAGCCTTTTGAAAATCCTCTGATGTTCTCCGAAGATGCTGATCCCTATCTCTATATCAGTCGTACAGAGGAGCTGATCGGAACGCTCGTCCGGGAGTTGCTCGATCCTGCCGTACCGTTGAAATAACGATCACTTCTGGTTTCGGGCCTCGTGATCCTACATCACGAGGTCAAATGCCTTTTCCATTTCCGGGTCAGGTTTCGCTTTTTTTGCCATTCGGGGGAGACAAATAGGGTGTTGCGGATCACGTTTTGGCTTTTCTTTCGTGCCCGGGTTTTTATCGTTGCCTTTTCCTACTTTAACATTCCGGCGGGAACCGTTTTCTCCAGCAGATGCTTGTAAATAAATCTGGTTTTAAGATTCGTATAGTGAATACCCTTCGGACCTCCCCAGCCATGTCGCTCGCCAGGGTAAATCATCAGGTCGAAATCTTTTTTCGTATTTTGAAGACCACTGACCAGTTCAAGCGTGTTTTGGAGATGGACATTGTCATCCATATCGCCATGTACAATCTGCAGCATGCCTTTGTATTTATTCACGTGTGTCAGTACACTGCTGGACTTATAGCCTTCCGGATTTTCTGAAGGTGTGTCCATAAATCTTTCCGTGTAGGCACTGTCATAGAATTTCCAGTCGGTGACGCTTCCGCCTGCCATGCCATGGGTGAATACGTCACTTCCATAGGTCAGTGCATAGCATGTGAGATATCCACCGTAACTGAAGCCTGTGATCCCTATCCGGGCGGGGTCCGCCCAGCCTTTGGCCAGCAGATGTTTTATCTGGGTGGTGTAGTCTGTCATTTCCCAGTATCCCAGGTTGCGATGCATGAAGTTCAATCCCTCTTTACCAAAATGTCCTCCGGCCCGGTGGTCAAGCGCTACCTGTATGAGTCCTTCTCTCGCATAGAATTGACGCTGCGGTGTCCAGTTCCACTGATCATAGACCGTGCCGGCATTCGGGCCACCATAAATACTGACCAGCACCGGATACTTCTTCCCTTGTTCCATGTTTTCAGGATAGGTGATTACCATCGGAAGATCGTAGCGCCCGTCGTCACTTTTCACACGGATCAATTCTGTTTTTGCAACATTGTAAGAAGTATATTCCTTTCCCCGACTGTCGGCTAGTTGGCGTATTACCTTTCCCTGGTTGTCGATGACAGCGATTTGTGGAGGGGTGTTCAGGTTGGAGTAAGTCGTAATGAAATACTCATAGCGTGGAGAGGCTACTATTTGCCTGTGACTGTAGTTGCCGAACGTAAGCCGTTTCAACCCTTTTCCGTCAAATCCTACCCGATAAAGGTCGTATCGGGCGGAACTTTCAATACCTCTGGCCTGAAAATAGACAGTCCGGCTTTTCGAATCAATTCCAATCACGGAGGTAACTGTAAATTTTCCGTCAGTGATCTGGTTTTTGAATTTGCCTCCGATATCGTAGAGGTAAAGTTGCTGCCATCCGCTCTTATCACTGCTAATGATCATTTCTGAACGATCGTCTAAAAGTGTGAGTCTGTCGTCCGCCTCGTCGATGCTGATCCAGGTCTTCTGGGTTTCCGTGTAAATTTCTTTTTTTGAACCGTTAGTTGGGGAGACATTGTAGATTTTCAGGTGATCGTTGCCCCGGTTGATCCACTGAACCATTAAGCCACTGCTGTTTCCCGCCCATTTTGGCCATCCGAAGTACTGATCTGTTTTTTCGTCGAAATCCGCCCAAATGGTTTTGCCTCCTTCAGGCGATACAAATCCGATTCTTGCGGTAGGATTGGGGTCTCCGCTTTTTGGATAACGTGTTTCTTCAATGCTTGCATGGGCTCCGTCCGTGTAAGCAAGCGGGAACATAGGCGTCCGGCTTTCGTCAAAGCGCATGTAGGCAATTTTTTTGCTGTCCGGACTCCACCAGAACGCCCTGAACCGGGTAGCTCTTCCGAATATTTCTTCCCAGTACACCCAGGTGGCATAGCCATTCAGCAGGGTATTGCTTCCGTCGTGTGTGAGCCGGGTTTCTTTGCCTTCGCGCAGGTTGAAGGTGTATAGGTCGTTATTCTTTGTATAAGCAATGAAATTGCTGTCAGGTGAAAACTCGGGATTTTGCTCTTCGGGTGCGTCATGCGTCAGTCGGGTTTCTTTCTGAAGACTTTTCAGGTAAAGGTCCCCGTCTTTAATAAGCAGACGGCCGGCGGGTTTGCTTTCCGTAGTGTTGGGAAGTGGCGAGGTTTTTCCTGATACCAATTCAAGCAGATAGGAATTTTCAACGCCTGCACCGGTTAAGCCACTTGAGATTTTTAAAGAAGTGTTCCCGTGCCATTCTATGGATGGAAGGGCATGATAAAAATCAGGAGGCATTCTTCCTTCTGCCAGCGATCTGTAATCAAAATCTTTTTTCGTCTGTCCCTGACTCAGGCAGGGTACCAGGAGCATCAAAAGTATCAGCTTTTTCATTTTTTAAAGTAAGTTTAGTTTTTAAATGTTGATGTAAAATAACTTTAAGGAGACCGCCTCTTAAGGAAGTCTCCTTGGAACAGAATATAATTCTGCATATTTCAATTTATTCTTTATTGTAGTTGGTTATTATTTCTATCGGGTGAATATATTCTGAACTTTGGAAATTTCCATTCAGATATAGAATAATATTTGGTTTTGCATTGTGGCGTTCTTATGGTTTGCCGATAAGTATGCGGATCAACTGAAAAGGCTTCTTGCTTTGTCAAGTGCCTTGTCCAGACCTCCGGAATCAGAGCCCCCCGCAGTTGCAAAAAATGGCTGACCGCCTCCGCCGCCGCGGATTTCTTTGGCAAGGTCTTTGACGATCTGTCCCGCATGCAGGTTGCGGTCCTTAACCAATTGCTCATCAATGAGTACGGCAAGCTGTGGTTTCCCCCCTATGTCTGTTCCGAGTACGATTACGAGATTATCCAGGTAACCTTTCAGATGGTAGGCCAGTTGTTTCAGACCATCAGCAGAGGGTACCTCTACCTTATCCACAAGCAGATTTAACCCGCCAACGGAACTGATTTTGCCCTGGAGATCGGTTTTTATTGTCTGCAGTTTTTCATTTTCGAGCTGTTCCACTCTTTTTTGAAGACCGGATTTCTCGTCGATCAGGGCCTGAATAGCTTTTATAAGGTCAGCGGGACCTTTTAACAGATCTTTCGCTGCCGACAGCGTATCATCCTGGTTTCTGATAAGCTCCAGGGCTTTCTCACCGGTAAGCGCTTCTACTCTGCGAACACCGGCAGAGACGGAACCTTCCGAAACAAATTTAAAAAGTCCGATTTCCCCGGTAGCAGGAAGGTGTGTTCCGCCGCACAGCTCGACAGAAAATCCGTCCTCGAAGGTGATTACTCTCACAAAATCGCCGTATTTCTCTCCGAATGTGGCATTGGCTCCCATTGCGAGCGCTTCCTTAATAGGTACGTTCCGCAGTTCTTTCAGAGGGATATTGGCCCGGATCTTGGTGTTCACAATCGTCTCAATTCGTCTGAGTTCTTCATCGCTCACTTTGGCGAAATGTGAGAAGTCAAAGCGTAACATTTCATCGTTAAGGAAGGATCCTTTCTGACTCAGATGCGTTCCCAAAACCTGTTTCATTGCCGCAAGCATCAGGTGTGTGGCTGTATGATTCGATTCGATTTTTTTTCTTCGTTCTGTGTCTATCGTAGCAGTCACCCTATCGGTAGTACGGAG
>CAZAVR010000027.1:8338-17066 GCA_964488435.1 uncultured Cytophagales bacterium
TGAAAAGGTCATTTTCTTTTCTGGTGTCTGAAATGTTGATCCGCGAACCACTGGTAGTGATCAACACTCCGCGATCGCCAACCTGTCCACCCATTTCGGCATAGAACGGGGTTTTGTCAAGTACGATATGGTACTCTTCTCCAAGCTTGGTTTTTACCTTTCTGTATTTGATGACTTCGCTATTGCTTTCATGGTCATCGTAGCCAAGGAACTCGACAGAATCACTGTCGCGTAATTCGATCCAGTCTGTGGCCTCTTTCACTGCATCTTTTTTCGAGCGTGCCTTTTGTTCGGAGAGTGCCTTCTGAAAGCCTTCCTCGTCGATACTCAGTCCTCTTTCGCGGGCGATCAGGGCTGTAAGGTCAACAGGGAATCCGAACGTGTCGCTGAGTTCAAACACCACTTCCCCTGGTATTATATCCGATTTTTGATCGAGTAGCTGGGTTGTCGTGATTTCGAGCCTTTTAAGGCCTGATTCGAGTGTATTCAGAAAACTCTTTTCTTCCTCCAGGATGACGTTTTTTACGAAGCTTTCCTGGGCTTTCAATTCAGGGAATACATTTTCGAATTGTGTGGAAAGGACAGGTACCAGCTGATGAAAAAACGGTTCGCGTAACCCCAGATAGGAATACCCGTAACGGACCGCTCTGCGAAGGATACGTCTGATCACATAGCCGGCTTTGTTGTTAGAAGGCAGTTGTCCGTCTGCAATAGCGAAAGCTACCGCGCGGATATGATCTGCAATAACCCGCAATGCTATATTGGTTTTGCGTTGATCGGCATCGATCCGGAGAGACGGATTTTCAACTTCAGAAATGTATTTCTTTCCGGAAAGGCGCTCAAGAGTGGAGATGCTTCCGGAGAATATATCTGTGTCGTAATTTGATTTTTTACCTTGAATGGACATCGTCAATCGCTCGAAGCCCATCCCTGTATCTACATGCGTGGCCGGAAGCGGAATCAGCGATCCGTCTGCTTTTCTTTCGAATTGCATAAAAACAAGATTCCAGATCTCTACCACCTGGGGATGGTCCTGGTTGACCAGGCTTTTTCCGGGCACCGCGTCAACCTCTGCCTGCGGACGAAGGTCTATATGGATTTCCGAGCAGGGACCACATGGGCCGGTTTCACCCATTTCCCAGAAATTATCTTTCTTGTTGCCGAGGAGAATTTTTTCTTCTCCCGTAATGGGTTTCCAGAGGTCCCATGCTTCCTGATCAAAAGGAACGTTGTCCTTTTTGTCTCCTTCAAAGACGGATACATACAGGCGATCTTTCGGTAGTTTGTAAACTTCTGTAAGCAATTCCCAGGCCCAGGTAATGGCCTCTTTTTTGAAATAATCGCCAAACGACCAGTTGCCCAGCATTTCAAACATGGTATGGTGATAGGTGTCAAAACCCACATCTTCGAGATCGTTGTGCTTCCCTGATACCCTGAGGCATTTTTGGGTGTCGGCTATTCTTTTTGAAGGCGGTGTTCCATTACCCAGAAAGAAGTCCTTAAACTGTGCCATGCCCGAATTGTTAAACATAAGAGTAGGGTCGTTCTTGGCGACCAGCGGCGCGGAAGGAACAATGAGGTGTTGCTTGCTTTGGAAAAAATCGAGAAAAGCCTGTCTGATCTGTACGGAATTCATGGGTAATTTCAATTTAACTAAAATTGCCGCAAAGGTAGTTAAAATTCAGGTTGTTGCCCAGCCTGTCATCGCTTAAATGAACCGCGCGGGTGTATTCATCCGGAAGCGACGGCAACTGGTGGTTTCAGCGGGCGGAGAGGAGCTGATTTTTAGGAGGAGGACTGAGGCTGCGCTACAGAGGATAGCTTGCATTGGGTATTATAAAGCCCAGGCTGGTCGAAAGTTCGGGTTGTATTAGTCCTTTCAAACCGATAGCTTTGTTTGAAAAACACCGAAGTTCGAATTTTTAATATTTGTCCCCAGCTATGTTATCAAACATTCCATTTGATCAGACTTCAGCTTACAAAAAGCTAAAAACACATTATAAATCCATCTCCGGCCAGCATTTGCGTGACCTTTTTGAAGCGGACCCCAACCGGTTTAAAAAGTTTTCGGTCCGCTTCGGAGATATCCTGTTTGATTATTCAAAAAACCGTATTAATGGCCGGACGCGCAGTTATCTTCTGCAGCTTGCCGGGGAGTGCGGCGTGTCTGATGCCATTGAACAGATGTTCAAAGGAGAGAAAATCAATGCGACTGAAGGCCGGGCCGTCTTACATACTGCGCTGCGGAACCGGAGCGGAGAGCCTGTTATAGTGGATGGAAAGGACATCATGCCTGATATTCAGGCTGTGCTGACAAAAATGAAGGACTTTTCGGGAAAGGTGCGTTCCGGTGAGTGGAAAGGGTATACAGGTAAGGCAATAACGGATATAGTAAATATTGGTATCGGAGGAAGCGATCTTGGTCCTGTGATGGTAACCGAGGCGCTGAAGCCTTATGCAAAAAAAGGGTTGAATATACATTTTGTGTCCAATGTAGACGGGACACACATGGTGGAGACCCTGAAAAAGGTGGATCAGGAAACTACACTTTTCCTCATCGCATCGAAGACGTTTACGACGCAGGAAACCATGACCAATGCGCATACGGCGCGGACCTGGTTTCTGGAGAAAGCATCGGACGAAAACTTTGTGAAAAAGCATTTTGTGGCTTTGTCTACCAACCAGAAAGAGGTGGCTGCCTTTGGAATTGATACGGCAAACATGTTTGTGTTCTGGGACTGGGTGGGAGGAAGGTATTCTCTCTGGTCGGCGATAGGTCTTTCCATAGCGCTTTATATAGGTTATGCGAATTTTGAGCAGTTGCTGGCCGGTGCCCATGAAGCGGATGTCCATTTTCGGACGACCAAAGCGGACAAGAACATACCTGTACTGATGGGACTCCTGGGAATCTGGTATAATAATTTCTTCGGTGCGCAGACCCAGGCGATACTTCCTTATGATCAATATTTGAGCCGTTTTGCTGCTTATTTCCAACAAGGAGATATGGAAAGCAACGGCAAATACGTGGGAAGGAATGGGCAGCCTGTCAGCTACCAGACAGGCCCGGTAATCTGGGGCGAGCCGGGTACCAACGGTCAGCATGCTTTTTATCAGCTGATCCATCAGGGGACGAAACTGATTCCGGCTGATTTTATAGCGCCTGCTTTAAGCCATAATCCCACGGGGGAGCATCATAAAATGTTGTTGTCTAATTTCTTTGCACAGACGGAAGCGCTGATGAATGGCAAAAGTGACGAGGAAGTCCGTGAGGAACTGAAGAAGGCAGGGAAATCCAAGGATGAGATCGATTTTATTACGCCGTTCAAGGTCTTTGAAGGAAATCGTCCGACCAATTCTTTTCTCATCAGGAAAATTACTCCTAAAACACTCGGAACGCTGATCGCGCTTTATGAGCACAAAATATTTGTACAGGGCGTGATCTGGAACATCTTTAGCTTCGACCAGTGGGGAGTGGAGCTTGGGAAGCAGCTGGCCAACAACATTTACCCGGAGTTGCAGAACGACTGGCCAATTGAATCGCACGACAGCTCTACCAATGGCTTGATCAACCTGTACAAGCGTTGGAGATAAGCAGGCGTAAAGAATCAGGGCTGCTTTCGGAACGGCCCTGATTCTTTCTGGTCACCGACGATTCCGGTTGCAAAAAAGTGACGCCGGCTATCTGATGCATCTTAAAATTTGGTATTGTCAAAAATAATACGTAACTTTTAAAGATGAGCCTTTGTCAACCCGCCGGTCTAAAGATCATTCTGATTTGCGTAGTTGATCAATTCAACAGCATTTCGTACGCCAAGTTTAAAATGGATATTGCGCCGGTGTGCTTTAATGGTCAGTACGCTCAGGTGTAGTTCCTGAGCAATCTCTTCATTTGTGCGGCCCGTTTTTAACAGCTTTATCAGTTCTTTTTCCCGGAAAGTCAGACTTTGTTTTCTGGCGAAGTCATCTCCCGGTTCAGTGTCATCTTGATTCCCTGACAGTGTCTTGCTGTCGAAGTAAAATCCGCCTGCTGAAATTTCACTTATGCTCGCAAGGATTTCTTCTTTGCTGGAATCTTTTAACAAATACCCGTGAAATCCGGCTTTTTTTGCCTCCCTCACCAGTTTGTCCTGGTTGTACATAGTGACCAGCATAACTTTTGATTTTCCCTGTTTGATAAGATCTTTTCCGAAGTCTAAACTACTTTCGCCATTGATATTCACATCCAGGAGGATCAGATCAGGTTGAAGGCTGAGGATTTTGTTCTTTGTGTCGGAAATTGAATAGGCGCATCCGCATATTTCCAGATGAGGGTAGCCGGAAAGCAAAGCGGCTAGTGCATCGCTAAAAAGCCTGTGGTCGTCTACAAGTAGAATTCTGACGGGTGTCCTGTTCATTTATAACGGGTGGTGCCGAGTTGCAAATCAGTGTATTTTGATCTGCTCCAAAGTAACGAAAACTATTATTTGAACACATAGTAAGTCTCTTTTTTATTTGAAGGTCAGCTCAATGGTTGCACTGGTTCCGGATGGGCCTGAGTCAAGATTCAGGGTTGCGCCAATGTAGTCTGCCCTGATGCGCATCGTGCTCAATCCGATTCCACTTTCGTTAACCTTTGACGCCTCAAAGCCTCTTCCGTTGTCTTCTACGTTGATCGTCAGTCTGTCTAGGAAATAAATTAACTGAACAGAAGCCATTGAGGCGTCCGCATGTTTCTGGATATTATGGATAAGCTCCGAAACGATTCGATAGAGATTTATTTCCTCTTCGTAGCTTAGTTTTTTGATAGTTCCGAATGTAATGAATTCAAACTTCAGATTTTTGCAGTCGGCTCTCGTCGTAAGGTGCCAAAGCGAATCTTTCAATCCGATCACCTCAAAATGCGGAGGCATCAGATTATGTGTAATCCGCCTGACATCCTCGTTGGTTTGAGAAATGAGCTGTTCTGCCCGTTGTATAACACTTTTTGCAGGTTCAGGTAATTGCATGGTCTCTAGCTCTGATATATCCCGCTTAATTGTAGCCATGTTTGCTCCAAGTTCGTCATGCAGGTCAGAGGCGATCCTTTGCCGTTCCGATTCCTGAACGTCAATCTGGGTTTGCAGGATTTGCTTTTCGTTTTCGGCTATTTTCTTGAAAAGGTCTTTTTTGATGCGCCCACTTTTATAGAAGACAGAAAACATCATCAGTGAAGCTTCCAGGAATATCAACAACTTAAGTAGCAGCATATAGTCTGAGACACCGCCACTGGGAGAGATATCAGAAGCCCAGACAAGCAGTATATATACGATGAGAGGCGGGGTAAGCATCACGAGGAAGAGATATGCATCCCGATTTCTTTGCCGGATTCCCTGGATCAGCGGGTAAAAAACCACGACGAGAAAAGTGGCTAAAAGTGCTCCGCGTGCCCAGAATATAACCGTCGCGTTCGGAATCGGTCCTATGAAGTAAGCCGTGAGAGATGCGATGCCAGTCACTGCAAGGGCTTTGCGGGAGAATTTGGTATAGATGGGATTGACTTTCACAGACTCCATAAAACCAAGAGCAAAAAACGCATAAGAAAACACATTTACCACAGTGGGAAGCTCTGCAATGTAGTCCAGAATAGGGTTGAGCTGGTGTTGGTTGAAGTAAAGGATTCCATTCCGGAGGAAAAAGTACAGGAAGAGATGGAGTGAAAATACACAGTACCAGATATACATCTGAGCCTTTTTTTTCGACTCGTAAAGCAGGAACAGCGAGATCAAAAAAACAAAGAGCGACATGATCAGGACGAATCCGTCGCTCAGCGCAGTAACCATGATATGAGCTGTCAGATCCTGATGTCCCGTGAATATGATCGGTACGTTGAAGGGTTGATAAAGCGTCCGCGTAAAAATATAGAATGTCAGTTCCTCTCCAGGGGCAATTTCAAAGGGAAATACGTTTTTGTAATGGGGAAAGGCCTTTTGCCACAATGGGACACCCCAGCCGCCCCGGGGATATCTTATGAGCGTCCCATTTTCTTTTTGAACGAAGAAAAGAATCGATTCTATGCGGTGATTGTCAATCAGTGAATACAAGAATTTCTTTTCTGCGTTTTCGTTCCTGATTTTGCATCTCAACCAGATTCCCGACTTACTGAAAGAGTACAAAGACTTTGGTTTGTCAAAGGCAGAAAACAAACCCGGTTGATCGGTAATATCCTTGATTTGTAACGATACAGTACTATCGGAGAAGTATTTAACATCTTCCGTCAACCTGATCCCGGCAGTGCTGTTGGTTTTGGCGAACTTCATACTCTGGCTCAGGCAAGCTACAGAAAGAAGTAAAAACGGGATGATGAATAGCTTCTGCACAGTTCTTGCTGATTTTGCGTAAATCTGGCCTTAAAAGCAGAATTTATAAATACCTACTTATGGGTAAATTCAACTAAGTCACGGCCTCAAAACGAAAATCCAGTTCAATTCAAGAGAATACCGGTTTACGTCGTCCTGTGGAAGACCATCAAAGGGCAGCATCAGGCGAATGCCCAGATACTGATCTTGCGCCATTTGGCGGCGAATCGAGTAGGAGGCTGCGATGAATAAGTTGTTCTCTTTTAGTTGATAGGTTTCGTTAATTTCCAGGTCAGGGCGATATAACTTTTCCTGATAGCGTTCAAGCCGTAACCCAGGGAGGAGGTGAAATCCATGTTTCCATTTCAGGTGTTTGGTCGTATAACCAAGTTGCAATGCGTAGACGCTTTCTTTGTCGTAAGGAAAGGATATGTGTCGTTTATAACCGTGTTGATGGTCCGGGGCACGATGCCAGACACTTCTGACGTATGCGGCAGCACCCAGATCCCACTGCTTCCATATCGGGGTGGAGACGCTGATGGCCGGTCCGAATTCCGTTTCCCGGTGAATAAGGGCAAGGCCAGGATTGAAAGATACTCCGGCTGAAAAATAAACGGGTTTTCGGGCTGGAGTCTGAGCACCCATTTTGACTATGGTTGTCAGGCATAATACAGCTGTAAACAATTTTAGCTTATGCATGATTTTACAGTTTCATCCGAAGTCTGCAGCGACCTTCTTATTTGCGATATTTTGCGTTTCTACCGGCTATAAATGAACGAAAGCCCTTCGGTGACAGCAGGTGCGATTACACCTGAATGATCCTTGTTCCTGTAGACGGCTTCTTCTGCGAAGACAGAAGGATAGTACTGTTTCAATACGCGAACCAAATGTTGCCGTGTAGCGTGGAAGCCGCCCGACTCGAGTGAGCCGGTCGCCAGGAATACTTTGGCCGAAACGTCGTGGTTTTCTGCACGGAACATTCTTTCCTGTTCAAATATTGCCTGCTCGTCCCACATCAGAGAGGGGCTTATCAGCAGGTAATTGTCAAATAGATTTCGCTTCTGCAAAAACAGGTAAGTACCAAAGAGCCCCCCCAGAGAGTGCCCGCAGAAAGTCTTCGTGCCATCTGCATCAGAAAGGTTGTACTGCTCCTGCAGCGCGGGTATCAGCGTGTCCTCTATGAATGAGGCAAATGCCGGTGCATTTCCGGTTCCGGGGAGAGAAGTCGCTGTAGGTGTGAGATCTTCCGTACGTCTGTTTTTGCCTGAGTACCCGATCCCGACTGCGATCAGGTCATTTTCGATTCCTGCACGTTCCATACTCTTTTCAATGTTGGACTGCATGTAGGAGAGATCCGTGTAGATCAGAAGACGATATCCCTGAACCCGCCCCGGATCATATCCCTTTGGTACCGAGACGCAGATGGAATAGGATATGCCGTAGTCTGCAGTAATGGTTTGCATCTCCTGAGGAACCTCGGTACGTTGGCACGATGAGATCGCAAAACAGAGGATGGCGCTAGTTGCTATTTTGCAAAATCTATGAATTTTCATTTGGTGTGATGTTTAAACTAAGCTTTTCAGTCAGGAAACGTTCATGTTTTTAAGGACGCAGTTCAAGAGAGCCGATAGGCTTCAGGAAGCCGGTACGATCCTGAAGTGATGTTTGCAAAGCTAAACGCTGCGTCCCGTTCTGAGTAAATAAACTCAGCAAGTAGGGGTGTGGATCTATTAAAGCGTGTCAAATCCTGGCTGAAGGGTTTTGATTACAGCAAGTTGTAGTCACTACAATCCTCATGCGATACGCCTTAATCGGGTTTAAGACTGTCTGCTGCAAAAATTGACAGCATGATGCGAGATGCCGGTACTTTGCGTTAGGTGTGTTTGAATAAGTTTGGCATCTTTGATCTTAGAATCAAGTAGTTTTTGGAGCGGTTCACTACGATCCCTTTTTTCCTGCATATTGACCGGACGTCGGGCGGAGAACCCTCTGACATAAACCTTCAGAATATGAAAGTAATGCGGAAATTTCTGGTAGCGGCTTTCCACAGTCTGCTGATGGCAACGGGTCTTCAGCCGGTTGTTGTCTATGCTCAGTCCGCCGATTTTAACGTTCAGCTTCTGGACGAACGCAACAGCATCAGAACCTCGAATATAAGACGTGTCACGAGAGACAGGAACGGTTTTCTCTGGATACTTTCTCCGCGTTACCTGCAGCGATTTGACGGACAGAAGGTAAAGACATTTGATATCAGCGGCGAGGACTTGCTGGACATTACAGCAGATACCTCCGGGGGTATCTGGGTGAGCACCCAGTCAGGAGTAAAATGTTTTGTGAATGACATCACCGGTTTCAGGGATGTCCCTGTTGCAGGCGGGCAGGGTACCAAATTCAATTGTCTCCAGGTTTTATCC
>CAZAVR010000028.1:0-7759 GCA_964488435.1 uncultured Cytophagales bacterium
AACCGAAACTTCATTCTATCTTCCTCTTGAAAACGTCGACAGCGAGCATTGTGCACTTATTGTGGACAAAAAACTTGCGGGCATAGGCGGTATCGGGTCTCATCACGTAGAATTGAACAATCAGCGGGCCTCTATTCAGGTAAGCGACCGCGAAGTGGTTGGTGAGGCGGTGAAAGCCATCAGAAGTTTGGGCTACGGCGTGACCACAGTAAAAAAAACCATCCCGGTACTGGAAATGACCTGCGCTTCATGCGCTTCCGGCGTCGAGAACCTAGTCAAATCTACAGATGGAGTAATTGCCGCCAGTGTTAATTATGCAAGTGGTCAGCTCAGCGTAGAATTCCTGCCCAATATACTTGATGTAAAGGATCTTCAGAAAGCAGTCCAGGCCCTGGGCTACGATTTGCTTATTGAAGAAGACGCTCAGCAGGACACCCTGGAATCCATACATGAGAAAAAAATAAGCTCCCTGAAAAAGAAAACCATATGGGCGCTGGTTTTGTCACTTCCCGTGGTTGTGATCGGGATGTTCATGATGGACATGCCTTATGCCAATGAAATCATGTGGCTTTTCTCGACACCTGTTGTCATCTGGCTGGGAAAGGACTTCTTTATCAATGCCTGGAAGCAACTTCGTCATCGGTCAGCCAATATGGATACCCTGGTTGCCCTAAGTACCGGCGTAGCCTATCTTTTCAGCGTATTCAACCTTGTTTACCCTTCATTCTGGCATTCAAAAGGCCTCCATGCACACGTGTATTTTGAAGCCGCTTCCGTAGTGATCGCTTTTATACTGCTTGGTAAATTATTGGAAGAAAATGCCAAGGGCAATACGTCTACAGCCATAAAGAAACTGATGGGATTGCAACCCAAACAAGTAACCGTTGTTCACTCAAACGGACACCAGGTGCAGATTTCTGTAGAGGAGGTACAAAAAGGAGACAGCATCCTGATTAAACCCGGCGAAAAAATCGCGGTAGACGGTATAGTCATTTCCGGCGAATCTTATGTCGATGAAAGTATGCTGAGCGGAGAACCGATACCCGTCCTTAAAAAAGAGAAGGAAAAGGTTTATGCCGGTACCATCAATCAGAAGGGCAGCTTTCAATTCAAAGCCATTAAGATCGGCAAAGAAACCATGCTTGCACAGATTATCCACATGGTACAGGAGGCGCAGGGAAGTAAGGCTCCCGTTCAAAAACTGGTAGACAAAATTGCCGGCATTTTTGTACCGATCGTCATAGGCATCGCCTTCCTTACCTTATTGATCTGGATAATCTTCGGCGGCGAAAATGGTCTGACCCAGGGATTTCTTGCCTTTGTTACAGTCCTTGTTATCGCATGTCCCTGTGCACTGGGACTGGCAACGCCTACTGCTATTATGGTAGGCATTGGCAAAGGAGCAGAGAATGGTATCCTTATCAAAGACGCCGAAGCCCTGGAACTTGCCAAGAAAATAGACACGGTAATCCTGGATAAAACAGGAACGATTACAGAAGGGAGACCTGCCGTAACCGACATTGCCTGGTCTGACGGTGAAGAAAAACACGCCAAGGTACTTTATGCTATTGAAAAACAGTCGGAACATCCGCTCGCCGAAGCCGTTGTTAACCACCTCAATATCGACGATACTTTACCTGTCTCCGATTTTCAAAGTATTACCGGAAAAGGAGCGCGGGCTACCGTGTCCGGGCAATCCTGGTTGGTAGGTAATCCGAAACTTCTGAAAGAGTGCAACATACCCATTCCATCCGATCTCGCCGAAAAGGCTGTCCAATGGAGCAAACAAGCCAAAACAGTGATATGGTTTGCTGACGATTCGGAAGCTAAAGCAGTCGTGGCCATATCCGACAAAGTGAAAGATTCTTCGGCTGAGGCAATCCGCCTTATGAGGGAAATGGGAATTGAGCTATACATGCTGACGGGTGATAATGAAACAACGGCAAAGGCGATCGCCGAACAAACCGGAATTGATCACTACAAGGCGGAAGTACTTCCCGGTGAAAAGGCAGATTTTGTAAAAGACCTCCAGAAGAAGGGCAAAACTGTAGCCATGGTGGGAGACGGTATCAATGACAGTACTGCCCTCGCACAGGCGGACGTAAGTATCGCCATGGGAAAAGGGAGTGACATCGCCATGGATGTTGCCAGGATGACCATCATCTCCTCCGACCTCACCAAGATTCCGCAAGCCATCAGACTTTCCGGCCACACTGTGAATACCATTCGCCAGAACCTGTTCTGGGCATTTATTTACAATGTCATCGGCATTCCTCTGGCTGCAGGGGTGCTGTATCCTCTCAGTGGCTTTTTATTGAATCCCATGATTGCCGGGGCAGCCATGGCGTTAAGCAGCGTGAGTGTCGTCAGCAACAGCCTTCGGCTGAAATGGCGCAAATAAGTACCAATATTCGCATTGCATTTTCAAAAACAGTAAATAAAAATAGCTTATGGAAACCTTGAAATTCAAAACCAATATCAATTGCTCCGGATGCATCGCTACAGTAACCCCTTTTCTGAATGAAACAGCCGGGGAAAACAACTGGCAGGTAGATACCGACAACAGGGAAAAAATCCTTACCGTAAAGGGCGATGTCGCCGAAAAAGAAATCATAGAGGCTGTTCGGGAGGCAGGATTTAAAATTGAACCCATCCGCGGCTAACACCGTCAAAACTCTTTTCGATCATCATAAGTCTGTTCTATTCATTAAATACATCAAGATGAAGAAGATACTAATGATAGGGACGTTGTTATCCTTCGCATATACCAGCTTTGGACAACGCGCCGACCAACTTTTTGACAAATACCTGTCTATCAGCCAGGCCCTGGTTAAAAGTGACGGTAAAGCCGCCGCCGGAAGCCATGATGAATTCAGGGAGCATCTCGAAAAAGCGCCCGATTTTGTTCAAAAAAAAGATCTGTTAACAAGCTCCGACAAAATGTCGAAGGCGGGAGCCGATCCCGAGAAACTCCGACTGGCCTTTGCCGAACTCTCTCCGGCGATGTGGGCTTATATAAGGCAGGTTGATTCCCTTTCGAAGGACGTTTTCTATCAGTACTGTCCTATGAAAAAAGTCTATTGGCTGAGTGATCAGGCAGTGATCCGGAACCCTTACTACGGATCCAAAATGCTGAGCTGCGGAAGTGTCAGGGACAAAAAAGTAAAATAAATGAAGTTCGCATCGGTCGTTTTCCTGATGGTCGTTCTAAGCTTGTCGGGTTTTAGTCAAAAGCTGGTGCGCTACAATCTGACAGTTTCCGACACCACCGTCAGCTATACAGGAAAACTTCGCAAGGCCATTGCTGTCAATGGCAAAATCCCTATGCCGACTCTTTATTTCACTGAAGGAGATACGGCAGAAGTCGTTGTACACAACCGCATGCACCACGAAACCTCCCTACACTGGCACGGACTTTTGCTTCCCAACGAGCAGGACGGCGTCCCGTATCTTACGACCGCTCCAATCAAGGCACACGGCAGTCACACTTACCGATTTGTCATAAGACAAACGGGAACATATTGGTACCATTCGCACACAATGCTACAGGAGCAGATCGGCATGTACGGAGCCATCGTCATACACGAAAGAAAAGAAAAACCACAGCACGAAGAAGTACTTTTACTAAGCGACTGGTCCGACGAGCGTCCCCACCAGACAGAACGCTCCCTCCATCAGGCGAGCGACTGGTACATGGTTAGAAAGAAAGCCGTTCAAAGCTATACGGTAGCTATTAGCAAAAGCAGGCTGAAAACCAAACTCGTCAATGAGGGGAAGCGCATGCATGCCATGGATGTAAGTGACGTATTTTATGACAGGTTTCTTGTAAATGGCCAAGAAGAGGAGGTACGCCCACAATACCGGAAAGGCGACCGCGTAAGGTTACGCATAGTCAACGGAAGCTCGAGTACTTATTTCTGGATACGGTATGCAGCAAGTAAAATAAGGGTTGTTGCCTCGGATGGTATGGATGTGGTGCCAGTCGAGGTGGACCGGCTGATCGTAGGCGTTTCAGAAACCTATGATATAGAAGTCGACGTACCGCGCGACAACGTCTCCTATCAATTGACGGCTACCTCAGAAGACCGTACCGGAAGCACATCCTTCTGGATCGGCGAAGGGCCGAAAAAGCATCTCGACTCCCTCCCTCCCCTGGATTATTTCGAAGGTATGAAGATGATGAACGATATGATGACATGGGGCGGAAATATGCACGACATGGGGATGAACATGAGCCTTCAGCAAATGGATATGAATGCCGTGATGTACCGGGAAAATACGGATACGCTATCTACGCTAAACTATGCGATGCTGAAATCTCCGGTAAAGACGACACTCCCACCTCGTCCTTTCCGCGAACTCCGATTCGAACTGACCGGTAACATGAACCGCTACGTATGGACCATCAACAACAAAACTGTCTCCGAAAGTGACAAAATCCTGATCAACGCCGGAGAAAATATACGGCTTATCCTTACCAATAACTCGATGATGCGTCACCCTATGCATCTTCACGGGCATTTTTTCAGGGTGGTAAACGGACAGGGCGATTACGCCCCACTCAAAAATGTCCTTGATATCATGCCTATGGAAACGGACACCCTTGAATTCAATGCTTCAGAATCGTA
Source organism: uncultured Cytophagales bacterium (assembly GCA_964488435.1). Lineage (GTDB taxonomy): Bacteria > Bacteroidota > Bacteroidia > Cytophagales > Spirosomataceae > JBEBSO01. The sequence goes on from CAZAVR010000028.1 coordinate 4,629, forward strand.
CGGAGACTGGTATTTTCATTGCCACATTCTTTACCATATGATGTCCGGGATGGGCAGAATTTTCAGTTACAAAGATTCCCCGCCCAACCCCCAGATTCCTGATCAAAAAAAAAGCAATCAGGAAAGTCTATGCGGAAGACAGGCGGTTTTACCCCGGAGCGGAAATGAGTTTCGAATCCAATAGCAGCGATGGTGAAATCAACCTCATCAACACCCGATGGCAATTGAGTGCAGAATGGCGGCTTGGATATAACCACCGGGCAGGTTATGAAACGGAGAGTCATTTCGGACGCTTCGTAGACCGGAACCAGTTTCTCTTTGTATATGCCGGTTGGGACTGGCGATACCGGGATGATGTGCATGGCAGGAACATTTTCGGTCAGGACAATACTAAAAACAAGCGAAGTGTAGCCCATTTCGGAATACAATACAAAATGCCCTGGCTAGTCATTGCAGATGCGTCCCTGGACCACACAGGCTATTTCCGGATACAGTTCAGAAGAGATGATATTCCGCTTACCAGGCGGCTAAGGCTGTGGGCTATGTGGAACACAGATCATGAATTCGCCACAGGCGCCCGCTATATTCTGACCAAATACGTGTCAGCTTCCACCCACTACGACAGCGACATGGGTGCCGGTATCGGCCTGACCGTCACCTATTGACCGCAGATTACCGGATTTTCTTTTAAAAAAAGATAATAAACATGGAAATCGAGCCTGGATGCTACTTCCGGATCCCAGAAAACCAGTGCTTCCAACCATCCAGGAACTGTTGTAGCTATTTGCCTGTACCCGGCCTTTTCCAGCTCCTTTAGTCCCAACCTCTCCACACTATACTTTCCCGCGTACAACATCTCCGTTCTTCCCTGGCGTCCATTGGTAAAAAGCGTATCTGAAAAAGATGCTATCTGATATTCTTCGTAGTCGCGGGGCATTATAAAGTGACGCCATATAAATTCTTTCGTGGAATGGCTCTCTCCTGGTGCCGGATAAGGATTAAACCCATTTATTTTAAAAGGGTGCCTGTCCACACCTGTTGTGTATAAGGTGACCGGCTGCTCGTAGTAATCACGTGTAATTTTCCAGGCGAGTGTCCCCTGCCCTCTCAGAAATACACTTGTATTCTGAAGCAGGGACATGATGACCAACAGGATATTGGCCGAGATCAGTACTGTTCTAACAAAAAAAGAGGAGAAAAAGCCGGATAACCGCGGAAACATTCCAAACAAGACTTCCCAACCCTTTACCACCGTAAACGGGATAAAAAGCAATATCTGGTAAAGAAAGCGATCCTCCTTATGACCAACCATCGACAGAATCAGGAGAGTGGAAAGCACCGACAGGAAAACCGGGTGAAATTTCCTGCGAAGTAAAAGTGCCAGCCATGCAGGGTACAAAAGCAAACCAAAGAAAGGCGTTGCCAACATAAACAACCTTTGCAGGTAAGCATAGGCCGGACTAGTTCCAAATTTATCCACCCCTCCCTCCAGAATCTGAAAACTCAGATAATTGTATGGGGTAAGTACCCAGTTTCCGTAAAACCATCTGTCTATCAATATTCCGGCTAACAGCGCAAGACCAAATCCGGGTATTAACTTCAACAGCTCTGCAAACCGGTATCTTCCCGTGAGCAAAAGGCCGCCAAAAAGTCCTGCAAAAGTAAGTACTGACTGAAACCGGCAGAAAAAGGCAAGACCAAAGTAAACCCCCGCCCATACCCAATGTCCCCTGCCCTTCTTTCCCGAGAGAAGTGAGGCGGATCCAAGCAAAAGTAACACCTGACTCGCTGTCTCAGAAGCAAAATGAAGGTAAATGGCTGGAATATATCCCATCAGAAATGTCGCTGCGACATAGGTCTTCCTAAACGGAGGATGTATTTCTGATACAGTTGCAACCACAAACCTGTACAGCGCGAACACAACAAATCCCGACATCAGTATTCTGAGCCACTGCAATTGTTCAAAAGGGTGCGTGACATGAAAAAAAGCCAGCACCTTAAAAATGCCATAAGCAATAAAAGGTTGTATCGTTTGCCGTTCCTGGTATTTGAACTCCCATGCTAGCTGATCCCCTGTTATGTTGCCCAGTTTGTAATTGGCAAACTCGATGATCTGGTAATGTTGATCGTCCGCATACGTATAGAGTTGATTGAACGACCCAGCCCACATCAGGCACAGCAGCAGACAGGCGCAAACATTAATCCACTTATAAACGCTCTTTTCCAAAATCAAAGGAAGTAAAATCGAAATATACGAAGAATCCTCTTCTACCTATTATTTCGACCAGGGCACTTTAGCCACGGAAGGCAAGGTGCCCGGCATTACAGCCCTGCTGTCACCGCATCGACGGACCGCCTGAGTTTAACGAAGGGGCAGGCCAGGCATTTTGACTCCGCTTTTCCGACCTCCTTAAAGCATCCAGCCTAAAGCCATCCTGAAACCTCTAACTGATAAATCCTTGAAGTCTCCCCCCACGGATGATACCCCATCCCTATGAACTCAAAACCATATCTCTCATAGTACCCCGTGTGTTCCGTACTCAGATACAAATGCGCAAATCCAGCCCTTTGAGTATCATACAATGCTTTGTCGATCAGCAGTTTCGGATAAGCACGTCCTCTGTATTCAGGTTCTATATATAATGCACAGAGCCAGGGATATAAATCCATCCGGCTGATAAAATCATTGGTAATCAGCCCCGCACATCCGATGATTTTATCATCATCTGTTCTGAGAAGGTACCACTGCGGAAGCGCCTGTTTTGCAGAGACACAGTTTGAAATACAATCGTCATAAATGACAGGGTCTACTTCCTGCCAGCTTTGCTGCAAATAACTGATCGCAGACTGAACAAGATCCGGCTGCTCTCTCACGGAAACAACATGCATTATTCAGAGATGATAACTTGTTAAAAATGAGACAAAACTACCGATGTTTTTTAGTTTTTCCCTGTAGACTCTCGGGTTGGAATAGTATTCAGATGCACCATGTCCCAACTCATCAACACGCCATCAGTGAATCTGAACCTGAATTCTTCATCCGCACTGCTTTTATAAGCCACTACCTCTTCAAGTTGTCCACTTGCGTTCTTTGACGAAGCATTCAGTATGTACAATTTCCCCATCGACTC
>CAZAVR010000028.1:7769-8873 GCA_964488435.1 uncultured Cytophagales bacterium
CAGCACTTGTGCTTTGCTCATACCAAGACTGATCTGCTTCACCTTGCTTCGCGCATCCCACGTGATGTAATTGACAGCACAGGAAAATGTTGCAGCACCTGTAAATATAAAGAAAACCAATAGGTATGTTCGCGCCTTTGAAAATGGGTATAATTTATTAAGATACATAAAAATATTAGATTATCAAAACATTAAGCATATTTCTTTTACTCAGGTAACTCTTTAATATAAACGAAGCACCCCAGGTGCTTATTGACGGGATGCCAAAAAGATCAAGAGACTGCGCCGGAAAAACCGCATACATTGAACCGGACTTATATCCGGACGTGTAAAAAAGCAATGTTGAATACAACCAAATGATTCGTAATAGGGTCGGTAAATCAGTATCAAACAAACAACTTACGATGAAGATTACTTTCCGAACAATTTTACTTTGCGCATATTGCCTGTCGGCCACATCCCTTTTAGCCCAGACACGCCCATTCGACTTCGGGTTGGTTCTTGGCCCCAACTTTTCAACCCTCTCCTTTCAGGATAAAGGAATTCCCGGTCAAAAACCAAAATTGGGTGTTCATGCCGGTGTATCAGGAAACTATCATTTCTCCAACGATAAACTATTCATACAGAGCGGACTCTTCTTTGCGACTAAAGGAAGCCGCATCAAAGGAGATGCTCCGCTGGGTTTCCCCGGCGATCTTGTGAGGCATGGTCGCGCGAACCCGGTATGGGAAAGTAACCTGATGTATCTGCAGATGCCGGTCTCCATCGGATATAAAAAACCAATAGGCACTGATAAAGAACTCCGATTCAAAGCAGGCCCCTACGCTTCCTACGGCTTGGGAGGAAAAACCAGGCTTAGCGCGGCAATACTCTACGGGGACGCCATTGACGATACCCCCGTCGAAGAGAATACTTTTGGCGGCAGAGGCCTTCAAAAACTTGACATCGGAGCCGGTGCAGGAGTCGGCCTGAAGCTTCCGGATGTTACCATCTGGCTTAACTATGAACACGGCCTGAGAAACATCGGCCCGGGCGAGGGAGCCTACTTTCCTTTTTATAACACGGGATACCGAAACAGGAATCTGTCCCTCACATTTGAATTCA
>CAZAVR010000028.1:8886-16536 GCA_964488435.1 uncultured Cytophagales bacterium
GATCCGGGTTGGGATTCTTGTCCTATGGCAAGAAAAATACGGTTTGTACAACCTAGCTTTGCCTTGCAATGCTAAACCTAAAATTCAGAGCTGCCATGAATCAAAATATCGTATGCTGGTTCGAAATCTACGTAAGTGATATCAACCGGGCCAAACAATTTTACAGCGCCGTGCTGGGCACAACATTCCAAGACGCCCCTGAAGTACCCGGAGACAGCCAGGGAGAAATGCGGATGTCATTTTTCTCCCACATCGAAAATCAGGGCGTCAACGGAGCACTTATCGAAATGCCGGGTGCAAATGAAGAAGGACATACTTCCGTCGGAACGATGGTGTATTTCCCCTGCCATGACTGTAGCCTGGAAGAAAGCCGTGTCACTGCTGCCGGAGGTCATGTTCAAAAGACGAAGTTCTCTCTTAATGCTTACGGATTTTGCTCTATATGCGTAGACACAGAAGGTAATCTTTTCGGGCTTTTTTCTATGCAGTGATAAGTGATTTCCGTAATTTAGATTACTGTTCCTGTATTCCATTCAATTTGTTCAAAAACATGGCATCTATCAATCCTTATCTTAACTTCAACGGCACAGCCGAAGAAGCCTTTCGTTTCTACCAATCCATTTTCGGTGGAGAAGTTTTCATTCAGAAAATGAAAGATGCGCCCGGCAGCGAAAATTTTTCCGAACACGACAAAAATCTCGTCATGCATGCTTCTTTACCCATAGGAGGCCAGATACTGATGGCTTCTGACTGCGTGGAGTCCATGGGACACAAACTTATTCCCGGGAACTACTCCTACATATCGATGAGTCCTGACAGCCGCGAAGACGCTACCCGCATTTTCAACGCACTTGCAGAGGGCGGCACTGTGGAAATGCCCATGGAAGACATGTTCTGGGGAGATTACTTTGGATCACTGGTAGACAAATACGGGATTCCGTGGATGATCAACTACAATAGTTCCAACCAATAAGACGCTGCGAAAAAATCCAGCCGATTCGTTCACTTTTTTGCTTCCTGGCGGGAGGTAAAAGTTATCGGATCGGCTATATACCGTTCTGACCTTATCAAAACCGACGAGTATGACAAAGCATATTTACCCCTGTTTGTGGTTCGACGGAAACGCACGGGAGGCATTCAGTTTCTACACAGGTTTATTCCCTAACTCAAAAGTAACGGCCGATACGCCGATGGTGGTGACGGCAGAACTGCATGGCGTTAAATTTATGGGCCTTAACGGGGGGCCGCAGTTTACGCCGAATTCGTCCGTATCCTTCATGGTCATAGCCGAAAACGAAGAAGAAGTCAACCGCTACTGGAAGGCGCTTTCCGTGGAAGGCATTGTCCTCATGGATTTGGACACTTATCCCTGGAGTCCGAAATACGGCTGGGTAAAAGACAAATTCGGAATAGACTGGCAGATTTATCAGGGCGACCCCGCGGGTACCGGCGGTCAGTATATAGTGCCCACATTGATGTTCGGTCATACACAGCAGGGACAGGCCGCTCCGGCGATTGACTTTTACCTGAAACTTTTCAAAAACAGCGAGAGCCAGGGGCTGATGCGGTACACGGAAGGCTGGGCTGACCAACAGGTGATGCATGCCCAGTTCAAACTGGAAAACCTGGTGATGGCTGCCATGGATAGCGGGGTTCCCCAGCCTATCACTTTCAATGAAGGCGTATCCTTTGTCATAGAGTGCGATGACCAGGCGGAAATCGATCATTACTGGGATAACATCACCGAACGGGGCGTCGAAAGTATGTGCGGCTGGTGCCAGGATGAATTTGGGGTGTGGTGGCAAGTGATTCCTGAAAGCCTGGGAACCCTCATCAATGATCCGGAACGCGGCCAGTACGTCGCCAGTGAATTGATGAAGATGAAGAAGATAGATTTGGAGAAGCTGGAAAGGGCGGGAGACCAATAAGCGGCACAGCCCCTTCACATTGCTGCCGGCTTATCTGTTTCAGACGCGGTTTTCAACTCAATGTAAACAAGAAAGCCTATGATGATCATCTCCGTTGAGAAATAAACAAAACCCGGAACAGTGGCATCCGAATAGAGAAAGACCAGCCAAAAAGTAATCGTACAATAGAGCAAATTCGCTATCGCCAGGGCAATCATAAATGGCTTCCAGCGCTTTTGTATCGTAAAATAGCAGAAGATGGAGTAGCTAAAAATTAGCAAAGCCATTACAAATAAAGCAATAACGACCGGTTGGCCCAGACCAAAATAATGATTCTGGTTTCTGACCAGAAAAAACAACAAAAGCGCTGTAGCCAAGGCTCCCAAAGCATCTGTCAGAAAAAGTTTCCGGGGATGGGCGGCAAATTGATTTATCATTTCTTTCTCTTTCAGAATCAACCGGTAAATCTTTGAGACATTTAAAAAACACTCACGCAGATAGGTGCAAGTTGATGAATATTTTTCATCTGTTTCCAATAAATCCGGAATCACAACAAAAGTGAGCGCTGACAGCACGGGACATGATGTCGGGCTTTACAAATGCAAAATCAACCGTCGATGATCAGAACATCGAACTTTCAGCGAACGAACTACGGCTGGATTGTCCCGAACATGCTCCTATAATGTAAAGCCGGGCAAACGGTCTTGGCTCGTTTATCCGGCTTTAATCGTATTAGAACCTCTCTCCTATTACTTTATTCCACAAAGTCCAGATCCTTGTGAAACGTTTCTGTTGTGTAATAAGTGGCTGCCAGTGCGATTAGTGCGGTAATCAATCCGATAATGACACCGCTGTTTATCAAACCAATGACCTCCCGGAGACCTTCAAAAGCAAAGGCAATCGGCACAAGTGCCCCACGAATAAAGTTCGGAACAGTAGTGGTGACCGTTGCCCGGTAATTGGTTCCGAATTGTTCTGAGGCGTTGGTAACAAGCATGGCCCAGTAACCTATTCCAAACCCAACAAAAGTATATCTGATATAGAAACTGAAGAGATCAGATGCAGGTACAAAAAAGAAAACCAGTATAGAAAGAACGGTCAAAGTATTAAACAGATAGAAAACAGCTTTTCGGCTTTTCAGTTTTTGACTCAGCAATCCGCAAAGCAAATCCGCCGTACTGAAACCTGCAAAACAATACATCATGGCATGCCCGGTATTGATTTTGTCGCTGACACCTATTTCAGCCGCGAACTCCGGGGCGATGGTAAGTAATAACCCAAGCACAAAATAGGAAGGCAAGCCAACCAGTATGGTCTTCACGTAACGATTAAATTTGTTCCATGAAGCAAACAGCTTGAGAAACTGCCCCTTCTCTATTTTCTCGCTCTTTATACTCTTATACATACTCGACTCATACACACCTATTCGAAGCAGCAAAAGCAGTAAGCCAAGAACCCCTCCAACAATATAGGCCTGTCTCCAATCAAAATGTTCACCCACGAAGCCCGCCACAATAGCCCCTAATAGCCCAAAGCTCGCTACTAAGGTTGCGCCTAACGTTCTGGTCTCCTTTTTCAAAGACTCCATTACTATTGTGATTCCTGCGCCCAACTCTCCGGCAAGACCAAAACCTGCGATTACTCTGAGTACTTCATATTGCCACAAATCGGTGACGTACCCGTTCAGGATATTGGCTGTGGAGTAAATAATTATGGAACCGAAAAGTACGGTCAGCCGTCCCTTTTTATCTCCCAGAATTCCCCAGAAAATACCCCCGGCCAATAATCCTATGGTTTGAAAATTCAACAGCCTTAAACCCACGCTTAATGTTTCTGCTTCAGCAATTCCCAGTTCCAGCAAACTTTTTTTCCGGACAACCGTAAACAACATCATGTCATATACATCCACAAAATAACCAAGTGCGGACACAATAATGAGTAATAAAACTGTTTTGTTGCGGTGCTCAGGCTCCGTGGCAATTTCGTCTTTATAGGTTATCGTACTGTTATTCATTATAGTAGCTTTTAAATTACATTGAAGTGATGGGTACCGTCGCGTTCGAGCTGATCCACCAATCCGTATTCCCATTCGAGGTAGTCCTGCATCGCTTTCACCGAGTTATCCGTACCTTCATAGGGTCTTCTGTACCTGTCGATAGGTTGAGATACCAAATGAATCCGTTCCGGAGCATCCCCGATTTCTAACGGGTATCCCTGAACTGTCCACCCGCGATTACCACCCCGCAAGACAAACACATCCTTGTCAGTAAGCGCTCTGAACTCAGCAAATACATACCCGGCCTGTACATGATCCACCGACGTAAGGACAAACCTGTCGGCCTGGGGTAAGTGGGCTATGGCTTGCGAAAGCTGAGAACGAATGACATACCATGCGCCAGGAATATGCCCCCTCTGATACCGGTCATACAACGAAAAGTCAACAATTACTGTTTCCAGTGGTTCATTCAACCATTTCGCCAACAAAACCGGCTCCAGGAGATTTTCCTGCAACTGCCCGGCAGCATCCGGGGGCGGCAAAGGGACTGCAACCGGCTCTGTAGCCGTAAAAAGACCCACATCAACCGGTGCCAACACATAGACCTCCCAGCCCATTTGCGCCAGCCAGGAAGCCGTCATATTGGCCCTCACCTCCAGGTGATCGACCAGTACAATCCGTGCGCCGCGGACACTTGCATAGTGATCCGTCTCCTGAACAAGCTGTCCGCCAGGCACAAACTGAAAGCCCGGGAGATGTCCGGCCTCATATTCGGTTCTGCTCCGGACATCGAACCGATACGTCGTCCGATCCTTCTCCTCCACCCACCGGTCCAATATCTCAAGCCTGACGCGACCCACTCCCGCCCGGATCGCCAGGAGACGACTTTCCCCCAGCGCAACCGGATCGCCTGGCTGATCGTCAGAAGAATATCTCCTGCTCTGTCCGTATTCCAGCGTTTGCCCGGCCAGGCTCCAGCCTATGGTTCCGTTTCTGAGTGCGAAAACCGGGTTCGTTATGTTCGCATTGATCAAAGACTGGGCGCCGATGATACTGCGGGTTCTTCCGGCACAATTGACTATAATTTTAGTTGAAGGTTTATGAGCCAACTGCTTTGCCCGCAATACAAGTTCTCCGCCGGGCACACTGTAGCTGGTGGGTATATTCATCGTGTGGTATTCATCGAATCTCCTCGCATCCAGGATCACCATATCCTCCTGCGAGTCGATCAGCTTTTTCACCTCGTCCGCAGAAAGCGACGGTGTATGGCGTTTGACCTCCACCAACTCACCGAAGGCTTTACTGGGGCTGTTTACATCTCTGAAAATCTCGCCGCCGGCCATTATCCATCCCTCCAGCCCTCCTTTCAACAGATTAACATCTGAATAGCCCAGTTTCAGGAGTACCGAAACTACTTTTTCCGCGATGCCTTCGCCGTTGTCATAAATGACAATCCTGGTATCGGGCCGGGGTATTCTGTAAAAAAAATCCGTCTCGACCCGGGAATAAGGGATATTTGCAGCAAATAAAGGATGGCCTTCTGCAAACACGGCCTCCTCCCGGACATCCACCAGGGCTATTTCTTTTTTTTCAAGCAAATGTGCCTTTATTTGCTCGTATGTATAATATCCGATGTGCGTATCTGGCCGCTTGACTTTATGCAGGCCGGTGTTTTGAGCGTTCAGCATCATTTTACCTGGACATTAGCGTACCCTGAGACAAAGTCCTTCCTGGTCCCGTCTTCATAAAAAACCGAACGACTTACTTTGCCAATGTCGGCTCCGTAAACGTGTATACTTATGGAGACCCTGTCATCGAATGCATTTCTTACCTGATGAATATCACCGGTAGCAGGCGAAACTACGTCAACACTACCCCTTAAAAGCTTTTGAGCATCTCCCTCCGGCAACAGGGAGCTATTCGACGCCCACTTGTAGTGCTGCGCATATTCCGCCCCGCGAAGCACCCCTATCAAACCCCAGACGGTGTGGTTATGAATGGGCGTAAGCTGCCCTGGTCCCCAAACAAAACTGACGATAGAAAACCGCTCTTTCGGATCAAGATACAGCAAATATTGTTGGTAATACTGCGGATGAGGAATCGTAAAGCGCGCAGGAAGCCAATCATCTTCGGCCACAAGCAGGCGTAGTGAATCCGCACCATCCGAAAGTATATCTTTTTCGTCAGGTGAGCTATCGATCAGTTTCGTAAATGAAACTACAAACTCATCCAGTTTATTAATATCCGTCCGGTAACTCATAATTCATTAAAAATAAGATGTGTAGAAGCCTGGGAAAGGCCGTTAAATTTTTGCATGGTATTTTTTTTCACCGGCTTCAATAGCGACGGGCAGAATATTCTGCTTCGGAGGCAGAGGGCAAGGCGCAATGGGAGAAAAAGCGCAGTTGGGATTCGTGGCTTTGTTAAAATCCAGGGTCACCAGGCCGCTTTCACCTGGTGCTTCTGTATTTAAAAATCTAAATCGATAGGTCTCCTTATCACCCGTTTTATCGGAAAAAACGATGAACAACCTCTGACCGACACCCGTCCCCAGCGCTTCAAGCTTATATGCCTTCCCATCCAGCTCAAAAGAAAGTGTGCCCGCGGAAGGTCTGTCGGAGGTTTTACCGAATATCGTAGTGATGGCGATGGAAGAAGAAGGAGCATAGGGTTGAAACTTCGCCGTTACCCGGAAATTCTTATTCACCGGAAATCGCTCCACGCCCTTGAAAGCCAGCTGACCCTTACTCTTTGTATCTAAAAGCCGTATATTTAATTCGTTGCTGTTCTTATGAACAAACCATACAAGACTTCCGTAAGTGAGTGTAGTATAGGAAGAAGAATTGTAAATCACCGAATTTTCGGCTTTCACACCATTGGCAAGTATGGGCGCATCCTTAGACACTTCGAGCGTAACGACCCCGTTCTTGAGAATAAAAGTACCTGCATAAGCGGGCACTTTCCCATCCGGGAACACAATATCGTTGTTTTTACCACTTCCAAAAGTATTTGCGCCTTCCTTCAGGCCAAAATAACCGATCAGGTTCAAAGGGCTCCTTGTGCCCCTTAATTCCTTTATTCTGTTTTGCTGCCATTCTGAAATTTCCCTGTCATAGTCGTCAGCAGAACCAGGAGTGAACCCTGACAAAACCAGGCTGGCGAGGCCAATGGCCAAAAATGCTTTTTTGATGTTCTTCATAAGTGAAAAAGGCTATATTATCTCAAGTTGAAAATGATTAATTGTATCCGGGATTCTGATCGGTTGCTTTGTCGGCATTGATCTGGCTGATAGGAATGGGCATCAGGAGTTTGTCAGGATTGGAGATCTTGAGCACTTCTGCTGCTCTTCCGGTACGTATCAGATCGAACCAGCGGTGCGGTTCATACGCGAATTCCAGTCGCCGCTCATTCTCAATAGCCAGGGCGGTTTCTTCTTTGGTAAGACCGGTCTTGTCCTTCAATCCGGCTCTCCTCCTGACCGCGTTCAAATCGGCCCATGCTTCTGCGAGCTTGTTTTGTTCCACCCTTGCCTCAGCCCGGATCAGGTACTGCTCAGCGATACGCAATAGAAAGGTCGGATCAGTCGCAGGACTTCTGTAATACATATTTCCATACCACAAACCTCCGGCCGTTCTCGCAACCAGGTCTTTCCGGCTTCCGCCCTGGGTAGAGTCACTCACAATAGCGATGAAGGCATTGTTGGGTATCCATACGCGGGTCCCTCCTCTTTCCGGTGGCTGCCAGCTA
>CAZAVR010000029.1:0-16400 GCA_964488435.1 uncultured Cytophagales bacterium
GCGAAAGACCTTTTATTTCGCTTTTATCGCTCACTCCTATGAGGACAATACCTCCTTCTGTGTTGGCAAGGGCAGAAAACTCTTGCGCTAATTGATTTACGTTGTTAATTGTTTCCTTGAACTGAACCTGGCTACTTTCGCCTTTTTGTATCAGTTCAAGTAATTCTACTGCCTCCATAATTTGTAAATCATTTACTTTGATCAAAATGCTTCTTCTCAATTTGCTGTAACATTCATAAGGGAACCTTGAAAAGACTGATGCTTATTTTGTAACTTACTCATTTACAAGCCATAAGTTTTCAGAGTAATTATCCCGCGTTGTCACTTTTTTTGTTGTCAAGGCATGTCAAATATAATGGTTTATTACTTTTCATCGTATCCTGACTCCCTGGCAGTCGAATGAGACCATTGTGATTCCTGTATTAGACAAATAGTTATGGAAATAGTCCCCGCGCGTTGCTTTGAGTCTTATTTTCTTGATTTTCGGAATTTGGGTATTAAAATTTACGGCTACATCCGCTCCAGCTCGTGCATCGTAAAGGGCTTTTCCCTTCCTTGGAATTTTTTGCGGACAAGGTGTATATCATCGACTTGCACTTTGTCGGCATTGTTTTGCCAGGATTGGCGGACATAGCTTAAAAGCTCGGCCAGCTCTTCCGTGGGTATGCTGGGGTCGCCGCCAAGCCCGGGCATTTCTCCACTGATTTCCGGCGCTTTGTACAGCTGGGCGTTTACCCTGATGGGACCGGTCAGTCCGTAGAGGACAACGGCGATCAACCTGTCTTTTTTTCCCGTCACCCATTCCGATTTGTTGATGGGAGGGGCAAGGGATTTCACCCCGTTACCGTCGGCGCCGTGGCAGGTCTGGCAAATCGTACTGTACAGAGCAGCTCCTTTCGGGTAAAGCTTTGCCAGCAGAGCCGGGTCTTTGTTTGCGCGAAGGCTTTCCCCATGTTTTATAGTAGCTTTGAGTTGCCTGTATATAGCTAAAGACGTATCGGGTAGTATTTTGAGGATGTCCTTCTGAAAATCAACTTCCTTGTTGTGCAAATTACTGACGACAGCATCTGCCACATAGATATTATTGGCGTACTTACTTACGAGGCTTTTGCTAAGGGCCGTTGCGGCTTCCGGATTGTATTTCCTGATCACGCCGGTAAGAAATCCGATGTAGGGCGCAGACAGCTGGTCGTTTTCCTGCAATATTTTTTCCAATTCTTTAAGGAATAGGGCGTAGTTGTCTGAAGATATAACGGAGGGTATAGCGGTCAGCGCCTGGAGCCGGATATCCGGAGAGGCGCTGCTTTGGAGCAGAGGAAGCAGATCATTGGCTGTAAGAGCACCCAGACCTTCCAGCGTCCACAAGGCATGAACGGAAGCAAGGGTGGGCGATGAAAGTGCTTTTCTAAGGGCTGGTACCGCCTCTGTTAACTTTCGGTCGATCAGGGTCTTTTGTGCGTAGTCACGCAGCCAACCATTGGGCGATGGCAACATCGAAACCAGGTAGTCCGCGTCACCCGTCAGTTTGGGGAATTTAGTTTTAGTGCCCTTAGGTACAATCTTATAAATCCTACCGGCATTTACCGGCAGTTCCAGGTTGCGCTTTTTAATTTCGTCTTTGAGGTAAGGGGTCAGAAAGGTGAGGTGTTCCAGTACGCCGCGATGCATATCGACGATATACATGGCTCCGTCAGGTCCGTCATAAAGACTAACCGGCCGGAAGCGTTCGTCCGTACTTGTCAGAAATTCTTTTCCATCGTAGGCTTGCTGTCCTTTGGTGATGTACCCGTCAAATTTCAGGATATTGCGTTTGATAAGATTCGCTCCCGGCTCCGCCACAAATGCATTCAGCGCGTAGTCCTTTCCGAAAAGTCCGCCTCTGTAGACCAGCGGACCGCAGGCGGCTGTAAAATTAATGAGCTTAAGACTATCGTCCAGAATACCGGGAAGATAGCCTCTGTTGACTCCCGGAGTGGGCCTGGCCGGATATACGCGGTTGTTGTTGATCGCATTGACGCCAAACCCGGCAATGGTTGGCTGGTTGGCATTGGCAGCGCCAAGGCTGGGAGAGAAATAGTCAGCAAACAGATTTTGTGAGTTGTTGTTTGTGTAAAGTCGGCCGTGGTCGTCTTGTGTTAAGCCCCACTGGCCCCTTATATGGGTATGTTCAGTAATCCATTGGTTGTTTTTCCGGCGGTACCGCTTGGTTGATCTGGCACTGTATATCCAGTTGTCAAGTGCGCGATACAGCCCGTTGGGCTGGTGCTCTGCATTTCCGCCGACGATGTATTCCGGATCCACGAGGGTCTTTTTTGCCGGCTTGTCGTTCCTGATTTCGTAAAACCAGAGATTGCTGGGTTCGGCAACCAGTATCCCGTCTTCAACGAGGCAAAGCGCACGCGGCATCACAAGGGAATCTAAAAATACAATACGGTGATCGGCCACACCGTCTCCGTTTTTATCTTCGAGTATCACGATTTTGCCGTTGGGTATGTCTTCGCCGTTTGCCTCAATATCGGGCATGTAGCCGTTCATTTCAACCACCCATATCCGCCCTCTGTCGTCGAATGTCATGGCTACCGGCGTGCTTACCAGGGGTTCGGAAGCGACGAGTTTTACCTCAAAGCCCTCTTCCACCTGCATGTACCTGACTGATTGGTCCGCGGGAATGAAAGGGGATGTATCAAAATTTTTCGGAGATGTTTTTTCTGATGAGTTGTTAAGGTCTGTACCGGTATTTTTCCCGGTTTTGCAGTAGAAAAGGATGGAGGAAAGTAAAACCAGGATAAGGGTAAGCTTAGTCTTCATGGGTTTATCTTTTGTTTTTTTTTTGGGGGTCAGATGGAATCGGTCAGGAGTAAATACATAGCGCTTTAACGCCCTTTTATAGGCTTATTTTTAGGAAACGAATCCAGCTGTTCCCGGATCCTGTCTGAATGGCTTTGGTGCTTTCAGGCATTCAGCTATGTATACAAATAGTGAGTGATAGTCGGAACGTCCGTTGTGCTTGAAAAATAAAGGGAGGGTTTTAACTCAACTATATGTTTAAGCTAAACCCTTCCCTTTATGTTATTATGAGGCGATGTCTATGTTAAGAAAACATCTTTACTATTCTTTAACATCAAACGTGATCTCCTTGATCACTGTTTTGGTGTCATCTACTGTTACGTTGGATCCAATGAAGTAAGCCTTGTAAGTTCCTGGCTGACTATAAGTATAGTAATACTCGGTAAGTTTCGGATTACGTATACCTCTCACAGGAATGGCGATGTCCGGACCCGCATCTATTTTGTCAAGAACAATAGGTGTACTTACAGCCCACGTTTCACGCAACGGATCGTTGTAAGGATTATTTGCATCGTACGGAACATAGGTAGGCCTTACAGCAGTCGGATCATACAACGGGTTTTTGGGGTCGTAGATCGGGTTGGCCGGATCGTAGATCGGATTGTTCGGATTGAACTTGGGATCTGCCGGATCGTTGAAGGTGTTACCAAGAAGGGTGAGACGAGAAGAGGTTACAACAGACCGTGAAGGCGTGTTTTGTTTGTCTTCGTCTATTACCTGGAAAGAAGCAAATACCTGATCCTTAATAATTGGATTCGCTCCGTTGAACGTAGAAGTACTCCTTGCTTCAAAGGACTGGATCATCCAGCTGCGTGCGACGCCGTTTACAAGCTGAGGCTTGGTCACATATTTGAAGGCAATGTAGAGTGGCTTTCCTGCCACGGCAATATCAGAAAGATCCTTACTTGTCGATGCGACAAAAGTAGCATTGGTGCCATAAGTGAACCTCGACGTGATGTCCGTCCAGGTAGCTGCTTTCACACTCGCAAGATTGCTGTAGTTTCCATTGAAATCACTGGAAGCAAGAATCGCCAGCTGGTTGGCTTGCGTCCCTCCGGATACTGCGCTCTGGAAGGAGAAGGTAAGCCCCTGGTTAGTAAGATTAACAATTCGTCCTTCCCTGAAGGCATAGTCATTTTTGATGGTGCCTGGGTAGAATGAAATGACATCGGCATATCCGGTAAATTTAAAAGTGATCTGCTCACCGACTTTAACCGTCTGAGATGCCACAGACACATCCAAATCCGGGGCGTTTTTTACCAGAAGGTCCTTTTCGCAGGAGGTAAGTGCAAGCACCCCCAGCCCTAAAAGATATTTACTTATTTTCATCTGTCTATTTTAGTTTGGTTTAAAAGGTCGGATGGAATTCACCTGAAACAGTGATGCGAGGGTGCATGCTGATGAGGTTTGTTTCATCTGATTCTTTTTATTGAATTTTAGACGAGGTCTACTGCCATCCCGGATTCTGCGTCATCGACTGGTTTACGGTCATTTCCGCTGCCGGAATCGGGTAAAGCAGGTTTTTCTCGCTCACGTTAGTATAGTACCTGATGTAGAACTGGCCCGGTGCATCAGAGGTAGTCTGGTTACCCATATCACGGAATACCTGTAGGAAATTCCCCCAACGCAGCAAGTCAGCCTTTCTGCTTAGTTCAAAGCAAAATTCTCTCATCCGCTCATCCTGGATGACGGCCAGGAGTGCGTCTTTGGAGGCGTATTGAGCAGGTTTCAGGTCAGCTTCTTCCAGTGTATAGATCGTAGCCGTAGCTGTAGCACCTGTTCCGCCGCCACCGGTGAGGGTAATGGTCGGGGCAGTTGCGTATTTGCCTTCCTGGTTAAATCTGATCCCGGTTTGATCTCTTGCCAGGGTGACGGCAGTCACCTGGCCGGCAGTAGTCCCGGTAGTAGGAACTGTCGCTGTCGCAACAGCCTGTTCAGTACCGCCGCCACCAGAAATGGTAACGGTAGGCGCACTTGTATAACCTGTTCCCCGGTTTGTAACTGTAATCGCTTTTATACCTGTTGACCAACTTCTTCTTCTGATCTGGTTGATAATACCCACCACTTCGGCAGTAGGTCCGTTGATCGCGTTTTCAGCTTCTGCGTACATCATCATTACATCCGTAAACCGTAGCAGGGATACGTTTTGCGGTGTAGTGGTCTGAGATTTGGGAGTCAGGGTTTCATATTCACGACGGAACTTCGCCGGACGGATGTTGTACTTGGCCAGTTCGCTGGTGGGCAGTGCAGCCATGGATTTACTTCCATTTACACCGGTGGCGGTATAGGCAAAGTGGCAAATGTTCCAGAACTTCCGCAGGTCACCCGGCTCATAGATATTCCAGAGTTTGGCGGTGATGCTCATGTAAGCATCAGCTCTGCCAGTGGCTTCTGATAAAACGTTGGCGCCAAGGGTGGGTCCGTTGATCCAGGCATGGTTGGTGGTTTCTGTGAATTCATCACCCAGACGGTTACCCCAGAATTCTACTTCAAATATGCTCTCCTTAATATCATATTTATCGCCGGCGAGTTTCATGAATATATCCGGATAAGAGGGGTTCAGCGAATGGGCAGGATCGTCCATCACCATTTTGGCCCATTTTTTGGCCTCTGCATAGCGGGTTTGGTCTTTCAGCGGGTTACCTGCCATAGTCAGGTTTACACGGGCAAGAATACCCCTTACAGCGGACTTGCTTACCGCACCTCCAAAGCCCAGTGAAGTAATTGTAGGTACGAGAGGTTCCGCCGCTTCCATGTCCTTCACGATCTGATCGTACACTTCTTTGACGGTATTTCTGGGGATATCCACGTCTTCAATAGAGGCCGTCGGCTCTGTTTTGATAGGCACCCCCCCAAAGTATTGTACCAAAAGGAAGTGGTAGAAGCCCCTCAGGAAAAGAACTTCTCCTTTGATCTTACTTCTCAACTCCTGGCTGATGTCAGGATTCCTGTCCAGGTTGGCCAGCAGCACGTTGGCTCTGTTGATGCCAATGTAAAGGGCATTCCAATAGGCTGTAAGATACGTATCAGCCGAACCGAAATTGTAGTTCCAGGGGCCCGTAGGCAGCGTGGAACGGTTCATGTATCCTTCGTCGGCAGCCCAGCCGTGCAGGTAGTTCACATGGCTCCCCCAGAGTCCGCCTTCTCCGAGTGTATTGTATACACCGGCGCGGGCGAAGTTGAGATGAGCTTCGGTTTGGTAGTAATTCGCCGGACTCAGGAAGTCA
Source organism: uncultured Cytophagales bacterium (assembly GCA_964488435.1). Taxonomy (GTDB): domain Bacteria; phylum Bacteroidota; class Bacteroidia; order Cytophagales; family Spirosomataceae; genus JBEBSO01. The sequence continues at coordinate 6,075 of CAZAVR010000029.1, forward strand.
GTCGGCTGGGTATCCAGGAATTTCTCGCAGGAGCTCAGGCTTAGTACAGAGGCCAGTGCAAGAAGCGAATATATTTTTTTCATTTTCATATTGAATTTTTAGGATGTGATTAGAATGTTGCCTTTATCCCGAAGGTAAGCGTGCGCGCCTGAGGATAACCTGAGAAATCAAATCCCGGAGCCAATACCTTGTTGCTAATAACCGACACCTCAGGATCCAATCCGGAGTAGTTGTGCCAGGTGATCAGGTTCTGTGCGGAAGCAGAAAGCGTCAGGTTGGTCAGGTAAAAACGGTTGATCCAGCTGATAGGCAGTGAGTATTCCAATGCAACGGTTTTCAAACGAAGGAAGGAGCCATCTTCTACCTGTTTCGAAGAATAAACTCCGATAGGCCCCTGGCCTCTGGTGCGGTAGTTTTCGTTGGTCTGGTTTTCCGGGCTCCAGCGATTGATGTAGCTGGCATACTGGTTTACCAGGTTACGGCCGTTGCTGTTTCCTTCAAGGGCAAGGCGGTTGGCATTGTAAATGTTGTTACCGTATCCCCACTGGAAGAACACGTTCAGCGCAAGACCTTTGTAATGAAAGTTGTTGTTGAAACCACCGATATGCAGGGGTTGACCGCGTCCAATAATGGTCAGGTCATTGTCTGTAATGTGCAAATCGCCGTCCAGGTCACGGTATTTGATGTCACCGGGCTGAATGGTGTTACGTACCGCACCGTTGGTAGTTACATTGTCTTTAAGCACATATACGCCGGGAGAAGGATTGTTGAAATCCTCGTACTGGTAGTTCCCTTCCCAGATGAACCCGATCATCATACCGGCAGGTTTTCCGATTTCAGAAACATAAAGCGGTTTGTTGAACTGGGATTCGTATTGTCCGTTGGCAGTGATACTCTGCTGTCCGCGGGTAAGCGCCATGATCTTGTTCCGGTTGAAGGAGATGTTGAAGCTGCTGTTCCAACCGTAATCTTTGCGCTCAATATTTACCGTGTTAAGGGTAAACTCTATCCCGTCGTTTCTTAGCTCGCCTATATTTTTGGTAGAACTCGTAAAGCCGGTGGTCGGAGGCAAAGCTGCCGCCAGAAGCAAGTCGGTGGTAGTACGACGGTACAAGTCTACTTCCAGACTTACACGGTTCTGGAAGGCACCCACTTCATATCCGATGTCGATCGTCTTTACTTTCTCCCAGCGCAAAGCAGAGTTCCCTACCGCAGACACGTTGGTCATGCCGATGGGTGTCGAATTGTTGAAAGAGTAACCACTTACGGATTGGCTTAAGCTGGGAAGCGGAGCAAAGTCCGATACACGGTTGTTACCTGTTTCACCGTAGCTGGCTCTCAGCTTAGAGGTAGAGATGAACGGAAGCGCATCGCGGAAGAAGGTCTCCTTGTCCATGTTCCAGCCCAGGGCCACACTTGGGAAATATCCCCAAGGCTGCAGGAATTTGGATGATCCATCCGCCCTGTAAGTAAAGGTGGCCATGTATTTGGACATGTAGTTGTACTCCAGACGGCCTGCAAAAGAAGCCATGCGGTTGCTGCTCCTGTCGGAACGAGGGGAGTATGAAACGCCTTGGTCGAGTCCGTCAATGCCCAGGTTTTCGTTGGGTAGCATCCGGCCACTATACCCGTTGTTTTGTGTATTCACACCATTGATGGAGAACAAACCAAATGCGTTAATGCCGTGTTCCCCGATTTTGGTCCGGTAGGTAAGTGAGGTTTCGCTGGAAAAACTGTAATTCTTGGTATTATAGATCGAACCGTTGATACCGTTCAGGTTGTTCGGGTTGAGTGGGCTACCCTGTGAGGTCTTTGAATTGTAGAAACGTTCCTGCAATCCTCGAATATGACGAAGACCGGCAGTAGTTTTAAACTGTAGTCCTTTTATGATGTCATAGGTAAGGTAGGCATTACCATCCAGTGTATTGGCATAATTGGTCTGATGTTGATTCTGAAGATCCACAAACGGGTTGATCCGGAAGTCGGATGCATTCACCGCACCTTCATCGGCGGCTTCAAGCTCCAGGTCGACATCCGAGTCTGGTGTGATCGGACGATACACCCAGGTTCTCATCAGTACGGTTGAGGATGGGCTGGTACTACCAGCTCCTGTATTCACCACTTGTCCGTAGGTGTTTGAGCCGGCATAGTTGGCTACCACTCCTGCCTTCAGCTTAGGGCTGATGGTCTGGTCGAGGGTAATTCTGCCGGAGTAACGGTTCGTACCGGTATTGATGATTACCCCCTTCTGATCGAAGATTGCACCGGAGATAGAGTATTTGGTGGATTGGGTACCACCTCTGACAGAGATGTTGTACTGTTTGATTTCGCCAGTGCGTATCACCAGGTCCTGGAAGTTGATACCTTTTACATCTCGGTAGTCCTCAAGGGTACGATCGTTGGTAAAATACCCCAGCGTAGACGAGTGTGTAGGGTTAAGCTCCTGCTGGTACTTGAGGAATTCGTAAGGGCTCATCAGCTCCATTCTTTTAGGATTGAGCTGGAATCCCTGTGAAGTTGACAGCGTGATCACCGGTTTTCCTACATTTCCGCGCTTCGTCTCAATCAATACTACCCCGTTGGCAGCCCGTGAACCATAAATGGCTGTCGAAGACGCATCTTTCAGAATACTGATGCTTTTGATGTCTTCCGGGTTGATGGATCTCGGGTCAAGGTCTTCTATAGGAAAACCATCCACTACATAAAGAGGCGTGGTGCTTTGGGTCAATGAACCGGCACCACGGATCAGGATGTTCACCCCTCCGCCAGGTTGTCCGTCATTGGTGTTCACCTGTACACCCGCCACACGGCCAGCCATGGCTTCCGCAAATGAAGCGACGGGCGCTTTGATCATGTCGCTGATGGCTACCTGGCCTACTGAACCGGTAAGGTCGCTCTTTTTAGTAGTACCATAACCGATCACGACAAGCTCGTCCAACGCTTTGGTATCAGAAACCAGCGTGATGTTCACGGCGGTTCTGGTGCCTAAAGTAGTTTCCTGTGTAACAAAACCAACATAAGAGAACACCAGAATGCTCTGGTTGGTAGGTACGCTCAGTTGATACTCTCCGTTTTCGTTGCTGATAGCACCTTTCGCAGAGCCTTTGATCATGATGCTAACGCCGGGAAGCGCTTCGCCTTTTTCATCCACTATTTTCCCCTTGATGGTACGGTCCACAGCGGTCTTGTTGTTTTGGATAACTTTGTCTCCTTTGGGTGTGTAAGCGGATAGATCCACCGACGTACCCATAAGGATCATCATAGAAAGGCAAAAACTAAGCGGCACCTGCAATTTGTCTTTCGTTGCATGCCAGCCGGAGTTCGAGCCATTCACTTTTTCAGTTGTAGATTTGCTCATAATTATTGCATGAAGTTTTAAGTGATTACTACTCATTGTTTAGGGAGATTTACAAAACCCGGTTTTACAAAGCGTGAAGGATCGGAATATGACGGTCCTTCACCGAGGATATCGAAATAGCCAGGGTTTTGCTTGCTACCAGGTGGGCTTCTTATCATACGCGATTTCTAAGTTAGTTGAACGGATCATTTACGGTATTGCTCTTTACCACCACAGATGGTATAAATTTTGATAAGAAGGAGTAAGTAGATTTACCGGAACAGCTTAGTTGTTCCCAGGTTTTTTCAGTGGTTGGTGTGCAACGGTCGGCTGGGGACTTGATGCCAAAAGACATATATCCGGCACGAAACCATTCAAAGGTCAGCAGCAAACTCGCTTGTTGTTTTTGTATTAAAAAGGGCTTTGAATTATTCAGGGCTATATCTCAATTTTCTCTGGTACACATACATCTTCACGCCTATTTTCAAAATTTTGGGTCTGAAACCCAATCAAAGCAGGACACCATGCTGTCCGTTTACTATCCATTTGGTAAGATGGCCATTCTCAGATATGCATCCGGGGAGGTCTTGTAGCTGGCAATGCGTTTGCCTTATACATTCCGGACGCTATTCTGTCAAAGTGGCTGAATTCATAGTTTGTTTATAAGTTGTTATCTGCAATATAATGTGCCAATCGTAACTTTATTGTCTTGCCTTGTATTAAAAGCGGGGAGGCTGCTCTTTGTCCTTTTGCTCCTTAGGAAGTATCTGCCTGACATTCATTTATTTGCTTATAAAATATGCCGTTTTTAACTACCTGTTTACCCGGGATTTATACTGTAATTTAGAATAAATCCCGGTTGGTCCGGGGCCTTCACTGCAGAACAAAAAGCAGCCCTGCCTTTCTTATTTCTTCGCTACTTTTTTCAGTGTTTCCTCCAGGCTGACAGGCGTTCCTCCACGACGTTTACTTTCGTCTGCAGCTTCCATAAAGGCGAATAGCTCTATGGTTTCCTCCGGAGCGATAGGAGCCACTCCAGTTTCAAAATATTTGATGATCTCTTTCAGCAGGGTGTCATATCCACCGTAATCACCCAGTGTAATGTTGCCGTCAGTCGTATATACAGTACCACCGTATCCTGATTTGCCGGTGCGGGTGCCGCGGACACTGCCCACTCTGCCGTCTTTCCAGGTGCCAACGATCATATCTGTACCTTCAGTATGCACACGAACGACACTTTTGCATCCGGTTCCCATCACACTATAAAGCGCTTCAACGGAATGTATGCCATACCAGTAAAAATCCGGGTGCGTTTTCTCCAGATGAGCAGGGCTGTAAGTATCCGCTCCCAGTACCTTGCTTCTGTCCAGTTTTTCGGTCGCCTTAAAATAGCGGAGCGATGAAGTGGAGAAAATCGGAAGCTTGTATTTTTTGGAAGCATCGAATATAGCGATGGCATCGGAAAGAGAGGCTGCCACTGGTTTGTCGATAAACATCCTTTTTCCGGCTTTCAAAACTTGCAGAGCCTGCTCCAGGTGAAGGCGTCCATCATTGGTTTCGAGCAGGATTACGTCGGTCTGCTTCAATAACTCTTTAATGGAGTCAACGATCACCACACCTTTTTTCTTTACTTGCTCGATATAATCAGGAATCCTCTTATAACTGGTTTCAATTTCTTTACTTCCATAAGGATAAGCAGCGGTCACCTTATAACCCATAAACTCAGGTGATGGATTGTCCTTATTCAGCGAGTTGACAAAAGCGATGCTGTGAGAGGTATCCAAACCGATGATTCCTACCCGCTTCCCTTCTGCAGGGGCGCCTACGCCTCCGATTGCCTGTGTATTGGTGAGTCCGGCAAGGCTTGTCCCTGCCAAAGCCGTCATAAGGAAATCTCTGCGATTGAAATTGTTTTTCATATATAATTAGGATATAATAATTGTAATTATAAGCAGGGTTCTGATGGTCTACCTTCGACACACTATCGTGTACGTACCCGTAAAATTACATACTTATTTTTAATTCCAAATTTTTTCGATAAGATTATATAAAATTTGTAGGTTAGGGTGTGTAGCTGAATATTATGTGGTTTTTTGGTTGAAATCAGAAATAGTACTATAATTATTCTTAGAAGCATGTTCCTGCCTTGCGATGGAGGATTTGCTGATTGTACATGATATTTCCGGCCATGTTCCGGGTATTTTGGTTACCCGGGCTGTTCAGCAGGATTATGGCGGCATGCTGTTTATTGCCAAATGTAATTTGGTAATCTATACGAAATAATGAAGACTTATGTTGCATTAGGGGCGGTAATAAGTACTTTTTTGTAACCGATGGGCGGCTCAGATGTAACCGGTTTTTCAGGTATGACGTTCGTTTAAGGATGACAATGGAGGACGTCCGGTGAGGCCGGATGGAAATGTATGATATAAAAAAAACTGGAATTTATTGTCAGGATTTCGTGCCTGACGGCAGAAAAGCGGTGGTTCCCTGGCCTGAAAAAATTTTATATGATCCCCCCTTTCAAACGAGGTGAAAGCATAAAGTAATATTTTTAAATATATTGAAAATGCAAATGAAAGCCCAGGGGCTGAGTTTGTAAATAGCGGGAAGCTAAATCAAAGCATAGGAGGAATTTGCGGGAGAGAGAGCTGATGCGCTGCCGGCGAAGTGAAAGTTTTTGTAATGTATTTGTAAGATCAGATGTTTCTGTTTTAACCTTTGCGAGCTGAACAGACCCAGGAGCCAGGATGCACCGGATCTCATTTAGGGGGCCGTGTTTTTGGAAATCCGTCTGTCGGGATGATATATTTGGATGCGCAGACTGCCTTTAAGCAGGAAGCGTGCCAGTCGCGTTTTTGATAAGCGTAGCTAAAAGGCCGATAGCACTAACCCTTAAATATAGATTTTGATTACACAGTAATGAGAGACATAGCAAAAAAGGAGCGAGGAAATTCAGGTATTTCAAGACGGAGTTTTTTTCAGAAGTCTGCCCTGGCGGGTGGGCTGGCCTCGGTGGGGCAGGTATCCGTTCATGCCGGAGAAGCGCCAAGAGACAGAACCGAACATAAAAATGCCTCTTTACATGTACGCCCACGGTATCATCGCTGGCATGTGGATCCGGGTGTGGAATGGCTGGAAACCAATACGGGCTATGCACATCTTGATTGGAACATCCCCCTGGCACAGACGGCCTTGGTACTGATTGATGTGTGGCAGCGGCATTACATCATTGATACGGAAATAAGGAGTGAGGTGGTGATAGATGAACATCTTGTGCCGCTCATTCAGGCTTGCCGCCAGTCGGGGATGGAAGTCATACACGCTCCTTCTGCACCTACAGCCCAGGAACATCCCAACTGGCTGAACCTGATCAAAACGCCCGAAAAAAGACCTGCGGAAAGCTGGCCTCCGGCTCAATTCAGGTCGCTGAGCGGGCCATTCAAAGCTTACCGGAGGCCCGACGAAGTCCGTGAACCCGAACGGCTTGCACTTCCAAACAGGATTATTCATCCTAAAGTGGAGCCGATAGCCGGAGAGGCGGTGATCGCCACAGGAGACGAACTGCATCAGTACTGCAAGCAGAAAGGGATTATGTTTTTGTTTTTTGCAGGCTTTAATACCAATGCCTGTGTGCTTCGTAATGATTATGCGACCATAAAAATGGCGGAGAAGGGGTACCAGGTGCTGATCGTTCGTGACTGTACTACTGGTATGGAAACGAGGGAAACCCAGGAGACCCTGAGCCAGACTACCGGGTCGATTCTCCACCTGGAAATGTTCGGGCAGTATTCTGTTTCGTCTGATGAGATGATAGCGGGATTTAGGGGGTAATACCTGGTCTGTGATCGTCATTTGTTTTAATCTTACCCCGATTTTGCTATGCTAAGAAAGACAGCTGAAGTTCCTTTTTTTGTCAGACGCTTACTTGTCTTTATTTTGCTGTCCGGCGCGGTATGCACTGAACAGGCAGTAGCGCAGCAACCGGAATCCGGCAAAGCACGTAAGGGTGGTATTGAAATTCCTCCTTTTCAGAAACAGCCGGAAAGATATCCTAAAGTCCCGCTTAAGCATAAAAGAATGATTTTCTCGGACGCGGAAATCAGGATAGCCCGTGACAATGTCAGCCGGTTTGCAGAAGCAGCAAGCGTTCGCGACTCGATTGTCAAAAATGCTGAGAAGTGGCTTGGTTGGAGTGATCAGGCGCTTTATGATCTGCTCACAGACGCAAGAGTACCGAGGGCTTTTGATCTTAACTCAGGAGGCTGCCCTGTCCATGGAGATGCTATTTTCAAAAAAGGGGGAACGTATCCCTGGATAATGAATCCCCGCGATCCTTTTAAGGTCAAATGCCCTGTCGGGAATGAAGTATATCCTTCTAATGATTATGGCTCCTACTATAAAAGCGATTTCAAGGTACCTATTGATAAGACTGCTGAGTTTACCGATTATGGCTGGGGGTGGGTGGCACCTAATGGCGAGCGGTATTGGTTTGTAGCCCATGCCAATCATTGGCTTTGGAGGAATAATATCCAGTCAGGTATCAGTGACCTGGCCCGCAGTTATCTATTAACGGGTGAGAAGCGTTATGCACACAAAGCGCTGGTGATGCTATACCGCCTGGCGGAAGTATATCCTTCGATGAATCATGAAGATCAGTCAAGATATGGGCTCATGAGCAAGGCGGAAGGAAGGGTTTATAAGGGAAAGATTATCAACCAGATCTGGGAATGCCGGTTCATTCAAAGTGCTGCCGAGGCTTATGATATCGTGTGGGATGCGATAGACGGGGACGCTGTCTTGCATGGTTTTCTCAGGAAAGGCGGCAAAGACATCCGGTCATTCATAGAAGCCAATTTACTGGAAGAAGCGGTAGAGGCCTATTTTGCCCGTAAGATCCAGGGAAATTTCGGGATGCATCAAATGGCACTTTTAAACATATTGCTGGCAAGACAACATGCTGAAACCGGCAAATATGTGAAGATGCTGGTAGACGAGCCTGGGGTAGACAGGCCGCATACAGGCATACGGTTTGCGCTCTACAATCAGGTATTCAGGGATGGGCTTCCGCTGGAGTCCCCGGATTACAATATGGGCTGGGTAAATAAACTGGCAGAAATCAGCCAGGTACTCAAAAAGGGCGGAGAGGATCTTTTTGACGATTCCCGTTTCAAGATGCTTTTTGATGCTCCTCTCGAGATAGTAACTACCGGGCTTTATACGCCCGATTGGGGAGATAGCGGCTCGGTTTTGGGACGAGTATCCGGAAGAAGTGGTCTCGTGGACGCTTATCAGACTGCGTATGCCGCGACAACAGATCCTGATTATCTCACCTGGATGGCAAGTATTCATAAAACCGGAAGTAATTCTTTTTCTACTTTCGGGTCCTTGTTCAGGGAAGCATTACCACAAACGGAGCCTCTGCCGGGAGGAAGGGCGGTTAAGGAGCGATCGTCCCGCCTGTTTGCAGGCTACGAAACAGGTATCCTCAACAATGCAAAAGATAAAACGTCAGTATCTTTTACCTACGGGATGCATGTATCTCATTTTCATTATGATTTCCTGAATTTTGAGGTATTTGCCAATCGGCAAAAGATGATGCCTGACCTGGGTTATCCGGACGCAGCGAATGTATATGTAGCAGAAAGGTACACCTGGGGAAGCAACACTGCGGCTCACAATACGGTGGTGGTCGACGCCCGCCGGCAGCAGCAGAATTTACCCGGGGTGCTGCATGATTTTTCTGAAGGTTCCTTTGCGCGGAGTATGGATGCCTCGTCACCTGCCTACAAAAACGCCACCCAATACCGGCGGAACCTGGTTATGGTGGACGTGGATCAGGACCAAAGTTATGTAGTGGACTTTTTCAATGTGCGGGGAGGACGTCAGCATGATTACATCTTGCATGGCCCCCCGGGTTCATTTTCAGAGCTTAGTGGTACTTTGGGGGCTGTGCAGCCAGGGACGCTCGCCGGACCGGACGTAGAGCCAGGCAGGATATATGATGATAAGAAGCTGGGAGCGAAGGGCTACTCGGGTAGTTTCGGGAGTTACAACGGGTCCGGATACCAACATTTTTTCAATGTACAGAAGCTTGAAAAAGGGAATTCAATTGCACAATATGCACATGTGAATGATCCGGATGCCAGGCTTCGGATTCACATGGAGAACCTTCCCGAACAGACCATCTTTCAGGCAGACGCCTATGATAAGCCGCGTGCCAGGTTACATACGCTCAAATACCTGATTGTAAGAAGGGAGGGGGCAGGAGCGCTGCAAAGCAGCTTTGTGAGTGTGATTGAGCCTTTTTCGAAGACACCTTATATTCTGTCAACCAAAAGACTATCATTAACGGAAGGATCTGGAACGGCTGTGGAAATAACCCGGGCCAAGGCAGTGGATGTAGTACTTAATGACACGGTAAACACGGTTAAGAAACTGGCTGTATACGGGATTGAAACAGATGCAAACAGTGTGGTATTGACTTTCGATATACAAAAGAAAAAACTTTTGCGGGTGTTTTTCAGCAATGGTACCTATCTGAAGCACGGGAAAAGTGTATTCAAAAATGAGAACATGAAGGGTGCCGTTTCGGCCGTTGATATGGAGAAGGGACAAGTAAAGGTAGTGCTGGATGAGGCTTATCCGTCAGATATTGCCCATGGCTCAGCGCCGACAGCACATTTTACCAATAAATACCGGAAGGCTGTCCATCCGCTTACCAGCCTGTCGATGACGGGAAAGAAGGAACTCACACTCCAGATTAAAGATGCCCTGCTGATCGGAAAGCTCAGGATTGAAGGCGCAGATAATCATATCGCCAGGACATCCACTAATCTGCCTCTTGAGAAAACGTACAATGGAGCGACTTTGCTGGATCAAGCATTTGCACCATTAGCCGTCATTGAGAATGCCGTTAATGGAAAAATAAAGTTGAGCCCGGAGAAGGAAGTCGGGATAAGAAATCTGCCGGCAGATTGTTGGTTATC
>CAZAVR010000030.1:0-16324 GCA_964488435.1 uncultured Cytophagales bacterium
TGCAAAATTAGGAGTTTATATCCAAACTTAAAGCCGCTGAGCAGATATCTTTTCGACAGTCAGGATATCCCGAAGAGATAGAATACGGGAAATTCTAAGATAAAAAAACCGTTTGTCTCCCACCGCCGATCTTTTCTGAGCTCACAAAAAAAATCTTCCATTTTTTTGGATTGTTGCATCTGCCGGTTAACTTTAACTTCAGCGATTCCCTGGCGGATCTGCAAGATTAACTTAAGCCATCTTCTCATGAATTTGCGCACACTTCGGGAATTGGTAAAACAGGGAGAAGGCGAGCATCTGGAGTTTAAACTAAAGAATAACCACCCTGATAAGATCGTCCGGGAACTCGTGGCCTTTGCCAATTCCGGAGGAGGTAAATTACTTTTAGGTGTAAGTGACGACCGGCTTATAGAAGGCCTCCGCTACCCTGACGAAGATGAATTCACCCTGGTCAAGGCGATAGAATCCTATTGCAGCCCTCCTATTCATTATGTACTGGAACGGGTGCCTCTTGCCCATGAACGAGCCGTACTGGCTATTTCAATTCCGAGCAGCAAAAACAAACCCCATTATGTTTCTGAGAAAGTAAGCGGCACAAAAAAAGCCTTTGTCCGTGTAGGAGAACGTTCCATTCAGGCAAGCCGGGAAATGCGTGAAATCATGAGACGATCCCGATCTGATGCCAACACCTGGTTCAACTACGGTGAGAAAGAAAGTAAACTCATGCAATTTCTTGAGACAGGCGAAATAGTCACCGTGGATACATTTGCTGCTTACGCCGGTATTACCCGGGCCAAAGCCTCCGATACGCTGGTGATGCTGGTACTGGCGGGCGTAATCAAAGTGCATCCGAATGAGATCGCCGACCACTACACCGGTACATCTTCCTAGCAATTTTATAAGAACCCACACCTCTATTTAAAAATTTTAACGGTACTTTTGTGACTACCTTGGTCGTTTATACTTAAACACAGATGTATTTTGTGTCTTTATTTTGGGCCAATTCATAAAGAAGTACGCTGACTTGCTTTTTAATATTGGCGTGTTCACTCAAACCGGCAGCGGACTGATGATGCGAATCCGATTTCAAAATTTAATAGTTGCTTTGTTTCTTAGCCTTGCACCATTTTTGCTTCAAATGGTGTCCGCTCAGAAACAGGCGGCAGGCAACGACCTGAAAGCGTCTTCTCCCGACTCCCTCAAGCGGGAAAACGAAAGTATACTGGCGGAAGGGATGAAGTACATGATGCTGGACGAACCCTCCAGGGCATTGCCGTTTTTCGAGAAACTGATTCTGAAAAAACCGCTGGATCCGACTGCCCACTACCTGAGCGCCCAGGCTTTATTGAAGCTGGACAAACTGCCGGAAGCTGCCGATGCGGCAAAAAAAGCCTATTCCCTCGAGTCAAACAATGCATTTTACGCCCAAAAGCTCGCTGACCTTTACGGCAAACAAAAAAAGTACAAAGAGTCTGCTGAAATATATGAATCGCTGCTTTCTAAGGATGCCGGAAATGTCCAGTTGGGTCTTGAGCTAGCAGCTGTGTATGTTTTTTCGTCCCAGTTTGAGAAAGCTATACAAACCTATGACCGGCTGGAAAAGTCCATAGGTGTGACCGAAGAGATTTCCTTTCAGAAGAAGCAACTCTACCTCCGGCAAAACCAACTCGATAAAGCCATTGCGGAAATAAAGAAACTGATTGCATCAGAAAGCACGGAAGCCCAATACAGGATAGAACTGGCAGAGCTGTATCTCGCCAACGATAAATTAAACGAGGCCGTCATTCCGCTTGAAGAAGCGCTAAAGATTGATCCGGATGAAGCTCAGGCACACATTCTGCTCGCTGATATCTACCGGCGCAAAGGCGATGTGGAAAAATGCAATAAAGAACTCAATCTGGTGTTCAGCAATCCTAATATCGACTCCGAGCCCAAAGTCCGCGTGCTTTCCGGCTACCTGGCCATGCTTGGAAAAAACGGAGACAGAACGGAAGCCATGTCTCTTTCAAAAAAACTCATCGAACTGCACCCTAAAGAATCAAAAGGCTATGTGTTGTATGCCGACCTGCTGGTTCAGTCAGGAAAAAAGGCAGAAGCAAGAGATATGTATGCGAAAGCAGCCCGAATTGACGGCTCTGTTTATGAGGTCTGGGGAGCACTGCTCCAGCTCGACGGCGAACTTAACCAGATAGACAGCCTGCTTACCCACTCTGAAATGGCGCTGGAAGTATTTCCGAACCAGGGAATGATCTGGTATTCCAACGGTTCAGCCAACCTGATGAAACGCAACTTCAGGAAAGCCGTTTCAGCGCTTGAAGAAAGCCGTAAGCTTCTGGCCAATAACATGCAGATGGCAGTAGCCATCAACGCCCAGCTGGGCGATGCTTACAATGGGATAGGCGATCACAGCAAATCCGATTCGGCTTACGAACTCGCCTTGAAAGACGACCCCAATAACGACCATGTCCTCAATAATTACAGCTATTTTCTGTCGGTCAGAAAAGTACAACTGGACAAAGCATTGTCTATGTCCGAAAAACTCGTCAGACGACATGCAAACAATGCTACCTACCTGGATACGCACGCGTGGGTTTTGTACATGAAAAAAGAATACAGCTCTGCTAAAGAATACCTGGAGAAAGCCATGAGCGACAGTACAAACCTGAGCGGAACCATCCTGGAGCACTACGGGGATGTGTTGTTCAAGCTGGGTGATAAGGCCAAAGCGCTGGAGAATTGGCGGAAAGCAAAACAAATGGGCGGAGCAGGGGAAACAATAGATAAAAAAATAGCGACAGGCACTCTATATGACTGATAAATTAATTGCCGTATTATTTGCAACCTTACTCGTTGTCAGTTTTTCCTGCCGCAGACCCCAAAATTCCAAATCCGGCCGGACACTGTCCGAAGCCGGAAGAGATTCTTTGGCAGGTAGAGAAAACGCCGGAAAAAGAGATTCATCCTCTGCCGAATTTGCCGAGGCTTTAGAAATTGAAGAAATCGATTTCAAATACCTCACGGCCAAATCCAAGGTTTCTTTCAAAAACCGGTCGCAAAACTATGATAATGCCAATGTAAACCTGCGGATAAAAAAAGACAGCCTGATCTGGTTTTCAATCACCGGCCTGGGCCTGGAAGTGGCCAGGGGGATTATCTCTAAGGATTCGATTGTAGTGGTTGACAAGTTTCACAAAGAATTTTATGTTTACAACTACGAAAAACTGAGCAAGCAGTTTAATTTCAAACTGGATTATTCGCTCATCCAATCAGTTATTGCCGGCAATCTGCCCATACCCAGGCAGGAAGGGCAGCGGATGAAGAGGGAAAAAGACCTGCTTTTGCTTCACCAGGACCAGGGAAGAGTGATGGTAGACAATTACATTGGCCGGGAAAACCGAAAGCTGAAGAAACTCAGGGCGGTGGAGCAACCTACCAAAAACTCCCTTTCATTGGATTATGAGGATTTCAAAGAGCTAAACAATTACCTTTTTCCATATACAAGCCTCATTACACTGGATGTACAAAAGGGGAAAGATACAGATTTTTATCAGACAGTGATCAGACTCAAACACACAAAGGTGGAATTAAAAAATGACAGCCCCGGATTCCCCTTCAGTGTACCTTCCGGCTATAAGAAGAAATAACCTGCGCTGTTTGAACAGAATTCCTGCTAAATTACGGCCACAATTATGAATCAACACTCTAGTTAATTCTGAAATGCAATTTAAAGTTTCCCGCTTTTCTGTCCTATTTTCATTTACGCTGCTGCTTTGCTGTTTTCAGCCAGGACAGTCATTTGCCCAGACGCCCAAAGAGCGCCAGGATCTGGAAAATGAAAAGCGGAACAATCAGAAAAAAATGCAGGAGATACAGAGTATACTAAAAAAAACGTCCAGTCAGAAAAACGTTAGCATCGGCCAGCTCAAAGCCATCAACCAGGAGATCAACACCCAAAAAAAGCAAATCGATCTGATCAACGACGACCTTGCACTTATGAGTTCCGAAATGGTCGTACTTCAGAAGGCCAAAAAGAACCTGGATAATAATCTGGTTGAACTTAAGAAAGAATACGGGTATATGATTTACGAAGCTGCCAAAAGAAACACCTTCAATAACCAGCTCATTTTTCTATTCTCTTCAGCCAATTTCAACCAGTTTTTGCTCAGATACAAATACCTGAAACAATATACCGATGCCCGTAATGCACAGGCAAAACAAATGCAGGAGATTCAGCAAAAAATCGTACTACAACAAAAAGAAATCACCACTAAGCAACAGGAGCAGAAAAAAGTGCTCGGTGCGAAGGTTCAGGAATCCAGGAAATTTGAAGGACTTAAAGTAAAACAAAGCCAGGTAGTTTCTGAGCTGTCCAAGCAGGAAGGACAATTAAAAGCCGAACTCGCAGAAAGTCAGCGTGCTGCAGCCAGACTTGAAGCCAACATCCGGAAATGGATTGAAAGGGAAGCCCGGGAAAGACGGGAAAGGGCCGAGCGCGAACGCAGAGAGCGCGCTGCGGCAGATCGGGCAGCACGGGAAAAGGCGGAGCCTGGAGCTCCGGCACCTCCTGCATCGGAACCGGAGCCCATTTCCTCCGGAATGACGGAAGAAGAGGTAAAATTAGCTTCTTCCTTTTCTGCCTCCCAGCGCAAATTACCCTGGCCGGTGCGTGGATTTGTTTCGGATCATTTTGGACGTAAGCCGCATGCTGTATTGAAGGGAGTCACCGTTGATAACCTGGGCATCGATATTCAGACGAATGCGGGGGGAACCTGTCCGGACAGTTTATGACGGTATAGTACTGGACGTTACCGAGATGGTAGGAATGGGAAATGTCGTTGCCATTCAGCATGGTAACTTCATGACTATCTACGCCAAAATGAAAAATGTTTCGGTCTCTCCCGGTCAAAAAGTCTCCGCCAGAGATGCGATCGGAACCGTAGCTACCGATGCAGAAGGAACGTCCGAGCTTCAATTCCAGGTATGGAAAAATACGACGCGCCTCAATCCTGAATCCTGGCTGAGAGCGAGGTAGATGTTCCACCGGTAATAAGTCAGTTAAAAACTAAAACTAAAGTTCATGTCTGTCAGTAAACCAGAAATCAAGCGGGTAACCACCCACACCATTCAGGAAATGAAAAACCGGAATGAACGGATCGCCTGTCTCACAGCCTATGATTTTTCCATGGCCAGAATTGTGGATGCAGCGGGCGTTGAACTGATACTCGTCGGCGACTCCGCCTCAAATGTCATGGCCGGACATGAAACCACCCTGCCCATTACCCTGGATCAGATGATCTATCATGCGACCTCGGTGGTACGTGCGGTAAGGAGGGCTTTGGTGGTGGTAGACCTTCCGTTTGGATCCTATCAGGGAAACTCTTCCGAAGCCGTGCGCTCGGCCATCCGCATCATGAAGGAGTCCGGGGCACACGCTGTAAAACTTGAAGGTGGTATTGAGATCAGGGAGTCTGTCGAAAGAATACTCAGCGCCGGAGTTCCGGTAATGGGGCACCTGGGTCTTACACCTCAATCTATCTATAAATTTGGGACATATACTGTCAGAGCCAAAGCCAATGAAGAAGCCAAGAAACTTTTAGAGGATGCTATGCTGCTGGATCAGATCGGATGCTTTTCGGTTGTGTTGGAGAAAATCCCGGCTGATCTGACCAAATTAGTTACCGATCAAATCAGCATTCCCACCATAGGTATCGGAGCAGGCCCCCATGCCAGTGGTCAGATTTTGGTTTTACACGACGTGCTGGGTATCAATAGCGAGTTCAAGCCGCGGTTTCTACGAAGATATGCAGATTTGAGCACCATTATGGAAGACGCTATCTCCAACTACGTCAGTGATGTAAAAGAAGCCTCTTTCCCAAGTCAGGCGGAAAGCTATTAAAACAGATTTTCAGGCGGCTGTCCTTATACGGATGTCCGCCTGAAAATCTGTAAAAAATCTATTTCAGGGACGCGCCTGTACCATTTCCTTCCGCGTACAAGACCTTTCCGTAATCATATCTTACACCCGTAGCCGGGTCTTCAGCAAGTAAGAGCGGCCCATCCATATCGACATAGTCAAGCAGCGGTAACAAGTGTGCAATCGCCGAGATACCCACGCTGCTCTCCGTCATGCATCCCACCATAGTCTTCATACCCAGACTCTTCGCTTCAGCGATCATTTTTCTGGCAGGTGTGAGACCTCCGCATTTGGTAAGCTTGATGTTTACGCCATGGAACAACCCGGCACACTTTGCCACATCCTCCTGGATTATACAGCTCTCATCTGCAATTACCGGCAGAGCACTGTGTTTATATACGTCTCTCATTCCTTCCACATCATCAGCTTTAAGGGGCTGTTCTATAAATTCGACACCGAGGTCTTTAAGGTCACCGGAAAACCTGATGGCCTGCTCCGCGGTCCATGCACAATTCGCATCCACTCTGAAAAGAGCGTCGGTATGTTGCCGTAAGGCTTTTACGATTTCGATATCATGAGTGGTTCCCAGTTTAATCTTGTAAAGCGGCCAGGGAAACTCCTGCATCTTCGCTACCATTACATCGATTTCATCAATACCGATGGTGTAGTTGGTTATGGGATTTGCGTCAGTATGAAGCCCCCATGACTCGTATAGCTTCATACCGCTCTTCTTGGAAAACAAATCATGAGCGGCTTCATCCAAAGCACACAATGCAAAAGGATGATCACCGAACAGCGACGCTGCTTCATTCCATAGTTCCTCCGGACTTCCCCACTGATAGGCCTCTATAAATGCTTGATTTGATTTAAGCACCTCGATCATCCCCTCAATAGTTACACCGTAATAAGGATTCGAAGTGGCTTCTCCAAATCCGCTGTGGCCCCCGTCTCGGAGTTCCACAATCAATGAGGGCTGAACATTTCGGGAGTCGTGCGCAATTGTGAACGTGTGTTTCAGGTTCAGGTTCAAATGGTGAAATATAAGATTCATTCGTCAAAAGGTTAATTTCTCATATCTAGCCCCCAAGAGAGCTTACTTCTCAGGGTATTGAAGAAGTTATCATCGTACATTTTGATCAGCCTCGCACCAAAATCAGCCTTTCTCAGCGTGAGCAGTACCGATTCATCCAGGATAACCGAGCGAGAATCAAGTGATAACATATAATTAAGACTGCGGCTCTTTACTTCGAAACGCAGCACGGCACTATCATCCACGACCAAAGGTCGTACATTTAAATTATGGGGACTTACGGGTGTTAATATAAAGTTCTTGGAAGTAGGAACTAAAACAGCTCCACCGCAACTTAACGAATAGCCTGTTGAACCGGTTGGGGTGGAAACAATCATACCGTCGGCCCAGTAAGAATTCAGAAATTCGCCATTCAGATAACAGTGAACGGTAATCATAGAAGAAGAATCCGTCTTGGTAATAGCACAATCGTTGAGTCCGAAATTCAGCCCGTCAAACAAATCCGTGTCAGATTCGATTTCAAGCATGGACCTGCTTTCTATGCGATACTGCCCCGACTCAAGCGCAGAAATCAGATCAGCAATGCGATCCGGAGGCACAGTAGCCAGAAAACCCAGCCGTCCTATATTGACGCCTATCACCGGAATCTCCCTTGCTCCCACCTGCGACACGGTTTCCAGCAGTGTGCCGTCTCCGCCAATACTAAAAATCACATCAGCATCAAAGAGTTCAGCAGGCGAACTATAGAAGCCTGACGAATGATGACTGACTCCAGATTGATCCAGAATAGATCTGAATTCACAGGAGAGTTGGATTTCAATCTTGCGGGTAACCATCTCATCAAACATTCCCTGGATGAACGGTCGTACTGCTTCATTAAAAATTCTACCGTGGATTGCTATTTTCATACCCGGCTAAGAAAATTCATAAGGGTTAGGTCAACGAGGAGAATATATTCAGGTTTCGAGATATTTCAAAAGTAAATCGAGACGCTGTCTGTCAATACTCTCAACCGGGTCATTGGCATACAATTCCTGAATATGATAGCCATAGCGTTCCAGCGTGGACACTACGGCAGTCACTTCCCGTTTATTGAGCTTAAAGGTAAGAAAAGATTCTTCTCCGCCATTCACGGGCCTTGTGGTATAATAGCTACTGATAATCTTTACACCGTCCGATTCGATCAGGCGGCTCACTTCAGCCATTGAATAGTCTCTCTGCTCCACTTTCAGTACAAGGACGGCACCGGGTTCCTGCACACCCAGCGCATCGGCAAACCTCTTCAGCATCTCGCTTACTTCGATGCTTCCAGCGAAGGTAAGATCCTCATAAAGAACCGGGATTGACTCAAGACCATGCTGAACAGATAACCTCAGCAATTCGAAAATATGCTGAAATTCTGTAGCATAAACCTCTGGCAGCTGAAGAACCAGATCTCCGATGAGGTCCTCGCTACTCGTGATCTCCTCAAGAAAATCGTAGGAAACAAGGCCCCTATATTCACCGGCTTCCACTACAGCCAGCTGGTAGCACCGTTGCTCCTCCATCCAATCCATAGCATTCCTTACCGAGTCCGAAGGCTTCAGTGAGGGGAGCATTGGGTTGATAAGTTGCGATGCTATCATGTAGTTAACTATTTTTTAGATTGTAATACGTCAAGACACTTTCTGTTGCTGCAAAGGAGAGACACTTTTTACCACTCCGCCGACTCCACACTCTGCTGCCATTTCAATACACATGGCAACCTTATATACCCCCAGGGAGTTTCCTGAAATTAATATGCAATAATAACAAAAGAATAAAGGAATCGATCCATAATTTCAGAAAGTATAGCCGGAAAAACCCGCATTTTTACCCATCAGATTCCATTTTTCCTCTTAATACAGCCAAAAAGTCAAAAAAATATCTAAGATTTAACTCCACCAAATTTGGGAATTTTGTATTAATTTTGTAGGATAAAATTCACATTTCCCCCATGATCAATATGAAGATCGCTAAATTTTACCACTTATCGCGAATCGTGTTCCTCTTTTTTTTGGCGACCGGCCTGAAAGTTTCCGGTCAGCACGCCAACAGCTGGATCAACTATTCGCAGGATTATGTTAAACTGGTGGTTAGTGATTCTGCCATCCATAGTGTGAGTGTCAGCAGCCTGCCAGGTGATTTTCAGAATAATCTGAATAAATTACAGTTGTGGCACAGGGGGAAACAGGTGGCCTTCAAGCTGGCCAACAGCAACTCCGCTATCCTCTTTTACGGGGTTAGCAATGATGGGACGGGGGATGAGTTTCTTTATAAGAATCCCTCCACATTTCTGCCTGACCCTTCCCAGAGAACAGATATTTACTACAGCCTCTTCTCAGACAAAAGCGCCTATTTTCTTACAAAAAGCGAGAGTACAGATCCTAATGATTTCATCAGGATTGCGGAGCCAACAGCACTGACTCCGGGCGGGGCTGTAGAGCCTTTCCATTGGGCAACGGAGGTGAAGACGTTCAGAAAAACATACTCTCATTCCGTAGATCTCAATTTTGCCTCTCCAACTTACTTTCAGAGCTTCTTTCAAAGCGGAAAGGGCTTCAGCAGTATCATTCATGGAAAGGCAAGTAACCGCACAGCCTATACTTTATACCCCGAGTACAAACCGCTTATAAATAAAGGAAAGGAAGCTTATGCATACGGGGACCTCGTCCTGGAGTATAATATGGCCAACCTCTACGTGGCTCCTGAAAACCCGAATGCACTCGCGCCGCAGGTGAGTCTACTTCTGTATGGAAGGACAGGCAATGCCAATAACATCACCGTGCAAACAATCAGAGGTACTCCAACCGCCGCAACCGTTATCAGAAATATACCGGGAAATATTCTTTTCAGCGATTTTGTGGGTATCAAAAAAGACTTTGAGCTGGACATTTCAGAAGAAGCATCAGACGTAGACACGGATCAAAAAATAAAACTCCGGCTATTCTCTAACATAGACGCAACCTCTAGTGCAACCGGTCTATACTCTATCACCTATGCCCGAGTTTCCTATCCTGAAAAACTGAACATGGAAAATGCTTCGTCGAAGTATTTTTATTTCCCAGCTACCGCAAATGCAGAAAGCCACGTGCTGATTACAAATGTTCCAGCCAACAGTATTGTCTGGGATGTCACTGACCGTTACAATCCCATTGTCATTTCCGGCCAGTTTTCAGGAGGCAATTTCGAAGCGAATATAGCACGCACCTCAGGAAAAACCTTACTATTGTACATTGCACAGAACACGCAGAACATAACTTCGGTCGGTACAGCTCGTAAGTACCCTACGAATGATCCTGCAAATTCCGAGTACCTTATTATCGCATCAGATCACCTGATTGATGAAGTCCGGAGTTCCGACGGTTACGAAGCATACCGGAGTTCCGACGACGGCGGAAGCTTTAATGTTTCTTCCAGAAGTATGACGGATATCTACGACCAGTTTAATTATGGTGAGATTAATCCTCTGGCCATCCGCAACTATGTAAGCTATATGATTTCCAGCGGTGTCAACACCAGGCAGAACCTACTCTTAGTAGGTCATTCCGAAAGTATAGGCGACAGCATTACGGCCAATCGGGACCTTCCCAACCAGGTACCTACTTATGGATATCCGGGGTCAGACCCATCCCTCATTGAAAATATGGGACCAAATGCCTCTCTATATGTGCCTGTAATCCCTATTGGACGGATTACTGCTACAACTGCGCAACAACTGGCCAACTACCTTGCCAAAGTAAAAGAACACGAAGCTGCTGTGCCAACATCAGCAACCTGGCGGAAAGAAGTACTGACCATCAATGGAGGGAAATTTGAAGGAGAGAGCAATCAATGGAATGGCTTTTTCAATACCTATAATGCAAAAGTCACAGGTTCTCCTTTTTCAGGTTCTCCTACCCATCACGCGAAAGACCCTTTAAACCTCACAGAACCGCTTCCTCTTAACATAACAACCGCAATCAATAACGGTGTAGGATTTACGGCTTATTTCGGCCACGGCAACCCACATTATATGGATAACAACATCGGATATGCCACCGACAACAACCGGGGTTATGCAAATTCGGGCAAATATCCATTGATGTATTTTAACGGTTGTGGTGTCGGGAACATCTTTAAAGGATCCACAGTAGCTTACACAAAACATTCGGGCCTTAGCACCTCGGATACTGATAAAAATTTGCCGGAGAATGTTCTATCTGTGTCTGCAGACTGGCTTTTGGCACCTAGCAAAGGGGCTATCGCTATTATTGCCAACAGTTACTACGCCTATGTTACTTCGTCCAGAACCTATCTGGACGCGCTGTACGATCAACTCTTCAAAAACAACGACAGCAACAGAAAAACGATCGGACATATTCACAGAATCGTAGCAAACACCGTAAAACCTACAGGTATGTCGCCAGATCCGACGATTGTATTGAACACAAATCAATCCACTCTTCAGGGAGACCCGGCCCTCAGGATGCTGCTAACTACAGATAGCCCCCTTCCGGTCAATCTGGTAAGCTTCAAAGCCACTTATCAATCGGAGAGTCAGTCGGTGTCCCTCGGCTGGATGACAAGTAGCGAAAAGAATAACAGCCACTTTGTTGTAGAACGAAGCGCTGACGCCAAAAACTTCACTACCATAGGTAGATTAGAAGGCGGCGGCACGATTGCTGCCAGTAAGGACTACTATCTTACAGATGCAAATCCTCTAAAAGGAATCAACTATTACCGTCTGAACCAAGTTGACACAGACGGAAAGAATAACTACTCAAACATCGTTTCTGCTAAAGTCCCAGTAAATGAATTTTTCAAAATATACCCTAATCCATCCAAAGACCTGGTAAAAATTATATTACCTGAAGGACAGACGCTCAAATCATGGACATTGACCGATAAATCAGGAAAAATACTCAGGAACGGATTTTTGGAAACCATCAACATATCCCGATTTGCAACCGGCCTGTATGTACTCAAGATTACTACTTCTCAGAATTTACTCCTGACGAAAACGATTGTGAAGGAGTGATAGAAAAAGTAAAAATGTGTGTCTTGTTTATTATTAATTGAGTAGGAGTAAAAACGAGCAGAGCGGTACTGTCTTTCTAATAATAAAAAAGATGTTACCGCTCTATATTTTTTTCACATTAGCATAGTGCATGCTATGGAAAGTATTCCACTGTTGCGGCACAGATTTCATTTCATCAAATGGTTAGGTTATTTTTTCTCTTTTTTCTTTTTCTCGTAACAGTATGTCCGGTGAAAGGACAATGGGGAGCCCCCTATACCAACCATTGGGTAGTTCCTGCTACGCCCTATCTGAAGATCACTGTAAATCAGAACGGGATCCAAAAGCTTCCTGCAAACCTACTTCCTGAACCCTATCGAAGCGTGGATCCCTCACGACTCCAACTTTGGCATCGGGGACGGCAAATTGCAATAAGTATTGCTGAGAATAAAGATATCCTGTTTTATGCTGTAGTTAATGACGGAAGTTCTGACGCACTGCTATACAGGCCTTACACAGGAAAACAGGACAATCCCTACTCAAGTTTCTTTTCTGATAAAAGCGCTTACTTTCTCACCTCAGGACCCGCTAATTCCGGCTTACGGATGAAAGAAGTTCCTATCCCCGCCCAGACTGATATCCTCCCTGAAAAATATCATTTACAAAATGATGTCACACTGTTTACCGATGACTATTCGCAGAGTATCGATATAAATTTCTACCTTCCCTCTCTGATGCAAAGCTATCTTGAAAATGGGAAAGGGTTAACTGGTAAAATATATGGAAAGCACAAGAACCTGACACATGCTGCTTTATTGGGTGATTTTAAGCAGTCTATTCTCTTTAAAGATTTATATACTGAAGACCCATCTTTACCCGCGAGCGTTGAAGCTTTGATTTTTGGTAGAGCACCTGAGCAAAATAAAATAAGTATACTATTTGGCAAAAGCGAAGCGACGCTAAGAACCGTATATCCTTCCATTACTTTCGATGGATTTACCTCGTCAAGGAGTCGGTTCAATGTAAATTATGCTTCTTCCTCTTCTTCTGATTTATCCAATTCCGGAGAGGCTTTACTTAGCATTATCTCTAACAATATTACAGATTCATATCGTACGACAACTATGTTTTCCCCGACTTACATCAAGTCTGAATACCCGCAGAAGACTACGATGTCCGGTCAAAGCTCCAAAATATTTACTTTTACGCAAAAAGTCTCCAGCTATTCAAAAGCCAGAATCATCGGGACACCCAACAACGCTGCAGCCTATGATATTACTGATCCTTCTGCCACGAAAATTCTAAGTAATATCACGAATATCGCCGACGGTTTAGAACTGTTTTATGAGAATAGACCCGACAGTCCTTCAAAAATTTATATATCCAATCAGGTCAATCTGATAGGATCGGCGCAGCTTCAGCACGTTACACTCCAAAGCATAAGTCCCGACCAGTATGACTATCTCATTATTACGAATTCCCTGCTCTTTACCTCCGCATCAAAATATGCCAATTACCGAAACTCCGAAAAAGGCGGCAACTTTCGCACGCTTGTAATAGATGTACAAGAGATTTATGATCAATTTAACTATGGCGAACCCAGTCCGGTAGCAATCCGCCGATTCGTCGACTTCATGTTGTCCAAAGGGGTTCGCCAGAAGCACAATTTATTACTTGTCGGCCCGGCTATTGCCTGGGGAGACAAATTTAAATCTAATAAGGATCTTCCCGGACAAGTCCCCTCCATAGGCCCTCCGGGATCGGATCTTCTTCTTGTAGAAGGCTTGGCAGGTGCCCCCGAGGACGTACCCGCGATTCCGGTGGGGCGCATCCCTGCTGTTACTTCCGACCAGGTCGACAATTATCTTGAAAAAGTGAAAGTGTATGAATCAAGCTCTGTAGATATTGCATGGAAAAAGAGGGTGCTCCACCTCAGCGGTGGGAAAACTTCAGCAGAAATCACTCAGCTTCGAAATGCCCTTGGTGTACTCTCTCCTTTCGTGCAAAACGGCGAGGTAGGGGGAAGCGTAAAACCCTTTGTAAAGCAGAGTATTGTCGAAGTTGAACCAGTAGACATTACCAGGGATGTAAATGAAGGCGTTGGCATGATATCTTACTTTGGCCACGGCTCCCCCTCCGTTACAGACCTGGACATGGGTTACGCCTCAGACCTGAAAAAGGGTTATCAGAATGCCGGAAAATACCCCCTGATGTACTTCAACGGCTGCGGTGTTGGAAACATTTTTAAAGGAAACTGGAACTCCGATCTCGCAGCGTCAGACCATGTACCTCTTTCCTTCGACTGGCTGCTTGCCCGCGACAAAGGTGCTATAGCCATTATTGCGAACTCCTATTATAGCTTCCTGAGTCCTTCTTCACGTTATGTAAACGAACTCTACCAAAAGCTTTTTATGGAGACTTCTGCTGCTGAATTCAGCATCGGAAAAATACAGCAGGAAGTTGCCAGAAAAATAAAAAATAGCGGGAATTATGGGGAGATGGACAGAGCAAATCTGCACCAGTCCGTTTTACAGGGAGATCCAGCCCTTCATCTGATCCGGACGCAGTACCCTGACTATCTTGTAGACCCCGACGAAGCCATTACTCTTCATGCTGCCTCTTCGGAAAAGACATTGGAAACTTCTGACAAAATAAAATTGGCTATTGCCATGGCCAATCAAGGAAAAAATAGCAAGGAAGGCACAATAGATTTGAGAATCAGGTTCTTTTATCAGAGTGGAAAGGTCATATCTCAAACTGCCTCTATTCCCTTATTCCCGAATGTTGATACTCTATACATTGACCTCAGGCCCGAAGGCACTCTCCAAAAAATAGAAGTAGCCATCGACCCCAGCGCGAAGATACAGGAACTCAGTAAAGCCAATAATGTTGCTGAACTCCTGGTGGATTGGGAGGTAGCGAAAAAACTTAAATTATACCCATCTGAACGCATCAGAGATTTGGTAGCACCTCTTCTGGATGTCACTTTCAATAACAGGATCATTCCAAATAATGCTGTAATCTCTCCCAATCCGACCATTCGATTTACTCTTACTGATGACAGACTTATCTTAGGCGACACGTCTCTGCTGGACATTAGAATAAAACCCTGCGGAGACAACAGTTGCAATTACACTCGTCTAAACTTCTCTGATCCTAACATCATCCTTGTCCCATCGGATGGCAATCAGCTGGTTATCAAATACTCTCCCCAAAACTGGACTTCAGGCACCTATGAAATGCTTATTACTTCGAGGGATAAATCAGGAAATACCATATCCCAACCTTACAGAACGACCATCAGCATCAGCGAAGGACAGCATAAAGTATCTGTAATAGCCTCTCCCAATCCTGCCACTTCAAATCACGTACTTTTTGAAATCAAGGGAATTAATCCTTCCCATCTCGTGTCGGGGACATTCAAGATCTATAATACCCGTGGCATTATAGAAACAAGCAAAACACTCTCAGCAGGTGAAACGAACTGGTATTGGATACCTGCTTCTCCCGCAGGTGTATATCTCTACAAAGTGGAAATTAACGCAAAAGACACCGATATCCAACATCTAAATGGAAAGGTAATTATAGGAAAGTAATATTATTCATACGCCGCCGGGAAGCCGTCTTCAAGTGACTGAAAAAGGAAAAACAGTCTCTATCTACATTTTGTTGTAGCGACTCTTAAACCAATCCAGCCATACTGACAGAGAGATAACTCTCAGCACGTAGAACATTGCACGTTGCGAGACGGTATCGGCCAACAACTCAATTCTGGCCTTTTCAAACTTATACTTGTCAACGTAAAGCCAGATATCTGAATCTGAGGATAAAAAATCTTCACTCTGAGAAAGTAAACGCCTGATCGAATTACGACCGTAAATAGTAAACCGGCTTTTCCCTGTTCGTACTCTAACATTCTCAGGTATAAGTCCCTTCATGGCCTCTCGCATATGACTGCGTAACCTACCTTCTCCGTACTTGATGGAAAGGGGTACAGCCAAGCTAAGCTCAAACAATTTCTTGTCAAAAAAAGGATATCTTTCTGTTACACCGTAATGTTTAGCATAAGGAAGGGTAATTTCAGGCCTCATGAGAGAAGGGCCTCCGTAAATATCGCGTAAAGCCACCGGATCGGCCGGAACTATCCCCTCTCCCATCAAAACATCGAGTGATGGTACTTTATGCCCGGCTGGGTCAGCCGCAAGGCTGTCGAGAAAATCATCCCTCAATATACTGTTTGTTCCGCTCGCTGCAAATATACTCCTCGCGAGAGATGAGCTTATCCTACCCAACAGTGCCACAGCCATATCCCCACCAAAATAAATCGCTATTGAGCTGATTTCTCTAATAATCCCCAGCCGGC
>CAZAVR010000031.1:0-16082 GCA_964488435.1 uncultured Cytophagales bacterium
ATAAAAAGGCATTCGCTTGAGGAAATTTCCCCTTACCCGATCAGCAGCTACCGGAAAAGTGTAGCTTCCATACAGTGGAGATGTGGACAGGAGTTTATCGATAACCGGCGGATTTCTGTTTGTTTTGCCGGTGAAGACAACCTAGTTCGAAAAAGGATTTATAACTTAGCTGAAAGTGCAATTGAGTAAGATAAAAACGTTTCAAGGATTAAATCCCACTTTATGGCCTACGATATGAAACTTGCGGATCGTGTTCGCGAATATTTAGCTGATAACGAAGCAAGGTCGGTGACGGAGAAGAGAATGTTCGGCGGGCTGGCATTTATGGTGAATGACAAAATGTGCGTCAATGTCAGCGGTGACCGGCTCATGTGTCGATTCGCTCCGGAGCGTATGGAAGAGCTTTCGCTAAGGCCGGGTTTTTCACCCATGATCATGAAAAATAAGGAGTACAAAGGATATGGTTATGTGGACCGGGTGGGGTACCAGGCCAATATTGATTTTGAATTTTGGATGAACCTTTGCCTTGACTTCAACCAAAGAGCGAAGTCGTCGAAGTCTCCTAAGGGGAGATGAGTTCCCTGAAATAAAATCTACTATATTAAGATTCAATGCCTTTTGCAAAAAAGAAAACATACCAATAAGTTTGCACCTCATATTTACCTGTCTTATGCCCGCGCCGGTTCACCGGATATTTGGTTCTCAGTTATTTCGATGAGTATAAGCAGGTAAGTTATTTATCTCACCAAGCGGCTACCTGGCATTCACTAAAAGCATGATTTTAAAGACTGCCGGAGTCGCTGTTCCCTTTTGCAATTTTAATAATAATATACCCTTTCGATGAAGAACATTTTTATACTTGTATTTAGCGCGCTGACCACATTGTCTTACGGACAAGACACCACCTATTATGATCAGAATGATAAAAAAGTAAGTACACTCAGTGAAGCAAGTACTTACGTAGTATCCCGCAGGGACGAATCGGAGAAGGACCGGACAAAAAGAACCGCTTACTTTAAATCAGGACAGATCGAGTCGGAGAGAAATTATCTGACCAGGATTAAAGGGGAGGTATTGGATGGAAAGGTTAAGGAATGGTATGAAGGCGGACAATTACGTAGAGAGTTCGACTATACAGACGGCCTTCTGAATGGCCATTTGGTTACGTTTTGGGAGAATGGACAGTTGAAGCGAAGAGATGCTTTTGAGCGGGGTAAACTCATCAATGGAGAATGCTTTAATGCTAAGGGCAAAAAAGTAGGCTATTATTATTATGAGACGATGCCGGAATTTCGCGGCGGTATCAAAGCTCTGCAGGGGTTCATTGCTGGCGAACTTAAATATCCTTCCTGGTCGGCGAGCCGGGGTATTGGAGGGCGGGTAATCTTGTCGTTCGTGGTGGGTTCGGATGGGCGCTTGCATGATGTAAAAGTGATCAAAGGTGTAAATGAAGAGCTTGACGAGGAGGCGGTCCGAATGATCAAAAGAATGCCTAAATGGAAACCCGGCACGCAGGACGGAAACGCTGTGAACGTCAAGTATTCCTTGCCGGTAGCATTCAGTATAAGTTCGTCGGGTTCTCCTTCTTATTAAGCGGGGGTTTCAATTTTGATAGTCCCAACGGAGAGTATTTAGTTTAGCAACCGGCTTAAGTTTTTTCAATAACCCACCCGACAAAAAATGGAAGTTTACCTATGAAAGACATCTTGTGGCCCGGTATAGTATGCCTGTTTTTCGCAGTTTCTACCTATGCCCAAGGTTTGAAGACCAATCTGGACGAAGCCAAAGTGCGTACCTTCTCCTTGCCCGACCCGCTCCGTACCAGTTCCGGTAAGCTTGTGAAAAACGTACGGGAATGGGAGCGGGTTCGTCGACCGGAAATTCTGGCTATGTTCGAAGAGAATGTATACGGCAAAACACCGGATAACAAGCTTCCTGTACGGATGGTTGTGAATAAGGTAGACCGCAACGCGTTGAACGGAAAAGCCGTAAGGAAGGAGGTATCCTTGTTTTTTAGTGATGAGGATAAACCAAGAATCGATTTACTCATCTATCTGCCAGTAGCTGGAGAGAAACCTGCTCCCGTATTCCTGGGACTGAATTTCGAAGGCAATCATTCCATACATGCAGACCCGGGGATTACATTGAGCATGCGATGGATGAGACATAATCAGGTGCGCGGTATCGAAAATCACCGGGCGACAGAAGCCAGTCGTGGTGCTCAGGCGGGACGTTGGCAGGTGGAGGAGGTATTGGCACGTGGTTATGGGCTGGCTACTGTGTATCAGGGCGATATTGAGTTGGACCGGAAAGATAGATCGGAAGACGATATCCACGCTTTGTTTCCCGAACCCGGACCGGGTGACTGGGGGAGCATTGCCGCCTGGTCATGGGGGTTAAGCCGGGCGTTGGATTATCTGATCACCGACAAAGACGTGGATGCAAAAAAAGTGGCAGTACTCGGGCATTCCCGTCTGGGTAAGGCTGCACTTTGGGCCGGGGCTTTGGACAAAAGGTTTGCCATGGTGATCGCAAACAATTCCGGTGAGGGAGGGGCGTCCCTCTACCGTCGGAATTATGGAGAAACGATCGCTGATCTGAACAGCGCGTTTCCACATTGGTTCTGTTTGAATTTTAAAAAATTCAGCGGCCGGGAAGATGATTTGCCGGTAGACGCACATGAGCTTATTGCCCTTCAGGCACCCCGTCCTGTATACGTTGCCAGTGCGATAGAGGATACCTGGGCAGATCCTAAAGGGGAATTCTTATCGCTTTATCACGCAGGTCCGGTGTACAGGTTATTCGGGCTTCAGGGCATGGATAGTGATCAACAGCCTGCGGTAGGGGAGTCGGGAGGGAAAGGCGCATTAGGTTACCATGTACGGGAAGGCGGCCATGATGTAACCCTCCTGGACTGGCAACATTTCCTCAATTTTGCGGACCGACACTTTAAGAAGTAACTAGTTTATGTAACCAGCGCAAGGAACCTCAGGATGACTGCTATGTTTGGGTCATGAATAATCTATAAGTGCCCCTGGATAACTTTGATTGAAAAAAAATTTTCGCTTTTTTATTTTGGTAATACGGAAAATAATGCGTATCTTTTAAGAATGGAGTGCATTGAAATGTGTTGAAAACAGCACTGGTGGGAAAGTGGTCGCTGCCGGCGCTGGTTTGTAACCAGTGCCACTCTCGGTGGATCCATTACTAACCTGTGATTTCCATACGATAGCCGATGCCATGTACGGCTGCTATCTTAATGGAGGTATCGGGCCTGAGTAGTTTACGAAGCCGGGAAACGAACACATCAATACTTCGGCCTACTGTGACACCTTCGTCCTCCCAAACTGACGCGAGTATAAAATCTCTGTCGAGAATTTCGTTCTGGTGGGTGGCAAAAAGATTCAAAAGCTTTGCTTCCCGGTAAGTGAGGTTATGGACCTGATCGCCTGTATAAAGCAGGAGCTGGGATACGTCCAACGCAGTCTTTCCGAATTTTAAACTCTGGGAAGATTTATCCATCAGATAATTTTCTTCACGGGGAGCAGCGACTGTGGCTGACTTTCGCCAGACAATCAGACCGAGGCCTGCCAGTAGACAGCCTGTAAACACAAACCACCATTTTTCACCTGTGGTGTGCTCCGTCTGCGATGGAAGAAAGCTGACCTTTAAGAGGTAACAACCCGCTTGTTGTTGTCTTCCCCTGCATGGGACGCCGGTTTTGCCGGACAGATCCAGATAACTGTAACCCAATTGAATTTGTCCGTCATTGCAGTTGACAATAGCAACTTCATAGGCCTGGTTGATACCGTATATCGTGAGTGACTCTTGCAGCAGCGGTGGCAATTTGTCATAATCGAACAAGCTGTCGACACGAATCAGAAAAACTGTGCTGTCTGATTGTTCAACCGGTGGAATTCCTGAGAGCGTATCGCCGTTCCCGATCAATAGCTGATGTGCGGTCCGCCTCAGGGCGAGGTTTACCTGTTCTGCGAATCGCGGGGAGTTACTCAGTCCTAGTGCCGGGAGGCTCACGAAAAATACAAGAAATACCCATATTCTTCTTCGTGCCGTTTGACGGAAGCAGATTTGAATAGGGGTATTCCGTTGTTTGCTCATGTACCGAAAAGAATTTTTCTGTAACGATTTACAAAAGTAATAAATTTAGCAACCATCTTTCCTGTCTTCATTCGGCCAGATCCAGCGGATCCATTGCGGCAGATACTGGTTTTGCCTGACTGTAATTACTTTTCTTGTTGTTGTACTGTTTTTCTCTGCCGGATCGATGATAATTTTATCTCCGTCTCTGGCATATTTCAGTATAGTGGATAGTTCGATTTCTGTAATCATATTAAAGTGTGCAAATTCGCTGGTGTTCAGTGCTTTGTTTACCCTGATCAGGCGGATGTAGAACGGAATCCGCTCCGGCTCGTCTGCTTCATCCTGAAGTGTCACAAGATTCAGGAGGCCTGCATTGGCTGATGCCAATGCGTTTTCATCTGTTACTTTTCCGTTTAACATCAGCGCAGTGCGTGGGTTGTTGTCAGTCTTGTTGGGAGAGGCAAAAAAGTTGGGAGCTACGGCGCCGATGGAAGACATCAGCATAGCGCCGATCAACAGCAGGTTTAAATGTTTTCTGGTCATGTCACAAAGTTGTTTTTTTGATTTTTTCATAAAACTAGAGCAACCTTGTGTCATGAGCGGTTAAAGGGCTGTAAAAGAACGTAAACGAAATGTAAAAGTCGTGGAAACGGACAGGCTGAAAGAAAAAAGCCCCCTTAGTTGGGGGCATTTTAAAGAAAGACTGCTGCGTCGAATAAAGCGGCAGTCTTTCCGGGTTTAGCTTATGAAATAGACCGGAACTAATGAGGGAGTTTCTCCCGCAGGTAGCCATAGAGCCATGTACCAGCAATGGCACTTAGTAAAGTAACGGTTATGACGCTTGCCCCTGTGCCTATCTGAGCAAAAAGGGGGCCAGGGCAGGCTCCGGTGATGGCCCAGCCTGATCCGAAGATGAGACCGCCGTAGATTTGCCCTTTATTGAATTTTTTGGCATCAAGCCTGATGGTTTCACCGTATATGGTTCTGACATCGAACCGTTTGATGAGCGCTATGGAGATTAATCCGACTACCACAGCACTGCCGATGATCCCGTACATGTGAAAGGACTGGAAGCGGAACATCTCCTGGATGCGGAACCAGCTGATTACTTCGGCTTTGACGAACAGGATCCCAAATAAAATGCCTGTTGCCAGGTACTTCAGATGGTGATGCCACTTGTGTTCCAGCTCGCTTTCATTGACGCAGATGGCGTCAGTGAAGCGGATCCGTTTGTCATGGTCAGTGGAATGCTGCCATCTTGTTTTGCCTGTATTTTTTTCGGACGCGGACATTGGCTTGTTTTTTCGTGTAGTCATTTACATAGACAGAATATGCGGTAGTATGAAATTGGCCACCAGGATGCCGCCGGCCATAAAGCACAGGGTGGCAATCAGGGAGGGGAGCTGCAGGTTAGACAATCCCATGATCGAATGACCGCTCGTACATCCTCCGGCATACCGGGTTCCGAAACCTACGAGAAATCCGCCTGCTACCATCATTACGAAGCCTTTCAGCGTAAACAGGGCGCTCCAGTTCAGGAGGTCTGAAGGAACCAGGTTGCTATAGTCGGTGATTCCGTAGCTTGCCAGTTCATTGGCAAGAGCCGGGTTGATTTGCACGTCGTGAGGGTCGGAGAGATAATGGGCGGCAATCAGGCCGCCTAAGAATATGCCGCCTGTGAAGAAAAGATTCCAGGCTTCTTTTTTCCAGTTGTATTGGAAGAACGGGATGCCCGCCGGTACGCAGGCGGCGCAGACATGCCGGAGCGATGAGCTGATTCCGAAGGATTTGTTGCCCATGATCAGCAATGCAGGCACGGTCAGTCCGATCAGGGGGCCGGCGATATACCAGGGCCAGGGCTTGGTGATGAGTTCTAGCATAGGAGTCGGGGATGTCGAATAGTTGCTTCAATGGTCAGCAATTGAATTGATGCATCGTTGTACATGGTTCCGGGTGCCGCCGTTGATCACGTTTTCAAACCCGTTGGTTTCCAGTATTCGTTTGGCCTGCAGGCTTCGGTAGCCGCTGCGACAGAATACCACGATAGCGGATTTTCCTTTGAATCTGGTGAGTTCATGCGCTATGCGTTCGAGCGGGATGTTCGTGGCACCATGGACACTCCCGGATGAGAATTCGCCGGGGCTTCTCACGTCTACCAGGAAAGCGCCGTCCTGAAGGGCGTTGGTAAGCTGGCTATGGTCAGGCGCTGCCAGCAGGCTTTTCAAAAAGTCAAACATATAATGTTATGGGTGATTTTGTGTATTCATTGGTTTATAGTCATCCCGCTTATTTAGGGACGCGGGCCAATTGTTTTTGCGTTACAATTAAGCAGAGCTGGTTATGGTTACAAAAGCGTACCCAGTGTTTCCGCCTTGATAAGCAATTGTGCTTTTTCATTCCACTCCTTCATTCCCCCGGGATAGTTTTTTACATTTTTAAAGCCATATTTCTTCAGCAGAGAGTAGGCTATGGTAGCCCTGTCGCCGGCCTGGCAATGGACAATGACGGTTTTATCTTTTCGGATTTTGTTGAGGTTGTCAGGTAATGTACCTGCAAAAACGTGGTCGGCACCTTCGATATGTCCTGCGGTGTATTCGCTTTCGCCGCGGACATCGACGATCTGAGTGTTTTGATCACCGATCATGGATGCAAATTCTTCCATATCCATCAGGTCGGATTTTTCCAATAAAATACCCATCCCGTTTATTTCCCTGATAAACCCGTAAATATTGTCCATCCCGATGCGCATCAGCTTACGGGTGATGTCGTCCATCTGATCAGGGTCGGCTATCAGCATAAACTGCTCCCTATAGTCAACGAGCCAGCCCATCCAGGTAGAAAATGAATTGTTGTTCTGGATGTTGATGCTTCCCGGGATATAGCCTTCCGCGAAAGCGGCTTTGTCGCGCGTATCGATGATTTTAAGTCCCTTGCTATACGCTGAGAGGAATTGATCAGGGGTAAGTAGCGGATGCTTCGGAACTTCTATAAGCAGAGGCCGGTCTGCCTTATTGAGGTATTTCATCATGGCAAAATATTTCGGAGCCTCAGGTTGGTCGCTCAGGAGGTAGTCTGTAAATGCTTTTTCGTTATTTCCGTACTGAAATGCCCAGTTACGGATCCTTTCATAGCCTACCGTAGAGCTGTGTACGCTTCCGAGTGCCTTTCCGCAGGCCGACCCGGCTCCGTGCGCCGACCACACCTGTACATAGTCGGGTAGTTCGTTGAATTTTCTGAGCGATTGAAACATCTGTTGTGCGCCCACTTCTTTCGTTCCTGAAAGACCTGCCGCTTTTTCGAGCAGATCAGGCCGCCCGATATCTCCGACAAAAACGAAGTCGCCTGTAAAAACCATCACGGGCTTCTCAGTCGCTGCGTGATCAGTCAGCAGAAAACTGATGCTTTCCGGCGTATGTCCGGGTGTATGCAGGACTTTAAGCGTGAGGTTCCCTATTTTGATGACATGCTGATCTTTCAGTCCGATATGAGGAAAGAGGTACTGCCAGTTTTCTCCTCCTTCGTCAGAGAGATATAGTTTTGCTCCCGTAACGGCCGCGAGTTCTCTGGAGCCCGCCAGGAAGTCAGCGTGGATATGTGTCTCGGTAATGTGTGTGATACGAAGACTGTTTTGTGAAGCGATTTTCAGGTACGTGTCGATGTCTCTTTTGGCATCGATTACGATGGCTTCGCCGGTTGCCTGGCAACCCACCAGGTAGCTTCCCTGTGCGAGACTTTGGTCATATACGTGTTGAAAGAACATAGCAGAATAATCTAAATGAATGATGGTACAAAGTTGGAGAAACGGTACGCTGTGTACAGCTACTTTTGTTACACTGAGAAGTTTTTTTAGGTCAGCAGTGTTTCTTTAAAAAAAATGTAGATTCCCATGGCCAGGACAAACCATCCGAAGGCGGGTTTTAGTTTCTCTCCGTCAATTTTTTTTGCCAGCGCGAGCCCTATGAAAATGCCTACGATGGAGAAAAAGGTAACTATGCTCAGAAACCCCCAGTCCATACTGTCCTGACTACTTTCACCGAAAAAGCCGATGAGAGACTTGGCAGCAATGATCACAAGCGAGGTTCCCACTGCTTCTTTCATGGGAAGTTTGCTCATCAGCACCAGCGCAGGGATAATGAGAAACCCGCCGCCGGCTCCTACAAGTCCCGTGAGTACGCCTACTATGGAGCCTTCAAGGAAAATGAGCGGGTAGTTGAATTTTTGTTCCTGAATGGTCTCTTCGGCAGAAGTTTCGTGTTTTTTAATCATGCTGTAGGATGCTATCATCATCAGAAGGGCAAACAGTAGCATAAGCCAGATGCTTTTGGTTACTTCGAAATTTCCGATATTGAAAAGGTGTTGCGGAATAGCAGGAACCAGGTAATGCCTGGTCAGGAATACGGAGGCAATGGATGGAATCCCAAATATGGCAGCCGTTTTCAGGTTGACCAAACCTTTACGAAAGTAGGAGACAGAGCCCAGCACTGAGGTAACACCGACAATAAATAGTGAATAGGCTGTAGCCAGTACTGCTTCGACGTGAAACAGGTAGACGAGTACAGGAACGGTAAGAATACTGCCGCCGCCTCCGATTAATCCGAGCGATATTCCTATAAGAACAGGAGCAAAGTAACCTGCAATTTCCATGGGTTTTCCGAGTTTGTTGCAGCAAAGCTACAGCTGCTCAAAAACCTGTACAGTTACTTTTGTTACAGATAGAAATTATGAAGGCGTGTCCCGGGTCAGTATAATTTTGTTCCTTCCCAATTGAAGGGAACCTTGATCTTCAAGTTGTTTCAGCAGGCGTGAGACCACCACGCGGGCCGTACCTAATTCATTTGCCAGTTGTTCGTGAGTCACCTGAATGGTGTTGGATCGGGTGAGCTCTGATTTCTTTTGAAGCAGGTCTATAAGCCTTTCGTCTACTTTTTTAAAGCTGATGGCATTCACCATGTCCAGCAATTCTTCAAACCGTTTGTGGTAGAGCCGGAAAATATAATCGAGCCATTGCGGGTATTCTTTGATAAAAAGAGAAACCTTATCAATGGGGAGAAACAAGATTTCGGCATCTTCTTCCACCTCCGCTTTTACCTTGCTTGTTTCGTTGTGCATACCTCCTAAAAATGACATGATGCAACTTTCGCCACTTTTGATGTAGTAGAGGAGGATTTCCCGGCCGTCTTCTTCCGTGCGTATTACCCTTATACTGCCCCGGATAACAATCGGTATGGCCCGGATATATGCATTTTCATTAAGAATGACACTACCGGCAGGGTATGTTTTGACGCTGCCAAATTTCAAGAGTTTTTCTACCAGGTCGGGAGCTGATCTGAATTCAGATATATGCATCAGGTTTTCCATGGCAGCAAAGATAGTGTTTTGAGGGTTTGTCTATGAAAGCTATTTTGCCTGGCGTGATCGTTAAGTTTGAAATTTACATTCTTATGTTAACTAAAAGCGGGCTGACAAGCTTCACGCTTCAGACGGATGAAGTATTAATCACCATGATTTTCATATATTTGAAATCCATTTCGGTTGGGTAAACCTGCCGTATGATTAGGCAGGTTTACGGACGACCTATCCATGGAAGATTGCTGTGGGGTAATGGAACCAACTCAGCTGACGTCCGCTACAGTTATAATTGATAAAAACCAAATACTATACGAACAAAAATGAGAAAGCTCGTTTTATTTGCCCACATGTCTCTCGATGGCTTCGCCGGTGACACCCAGGGTGGTCTTGGTTTTTTGTCTTACGATAAGGAGCTGCAGCAATATGCTGCGGAATTGGTAAAAACGGTAGGTGCGCCAGTATATGGTAAAAATACCTACCATCTCATGGCAGGGTACTGGCCTACCGTACTGAATGACGCTAACGCAAGCGAAGATTCCCTTGAGCATGCCAGGTGGGTTCAGGAGATTCCCAA
Source organism: uncultured Cytophagales bacterium (assembly GCA_964488435.1). Classification (GTDB taxonomy): domain Bacteria; phylum Bacteroidota; class Bacteroidia; order Cytophagales; family Spirosomataceae; genus JBEBSO01. Next base: position 10,025 of record CAZAVR010000031.1, read on the forward strand.
GGTGGTTTTCTCCACGACACTCGCCAGTGCAGACTGGAATAATACCACTTTGATCAGGGACAATATTGTAGAGGAAGTAAACAAACTGAAGGCGCAGCCGGGCAAAGACCTGGTGATTTTCGGCAGTCCCGGTCTCGCCAAAAGCCTGATGCACCTCGGGCTTGTAGATGAATACAAACTCACCTTGCACCCGGTGATTTTGGGTAATGGGATCTGTTTGTTCGACAACACTACCAGGATGAGCAATCTGAAGTTACTGGAATCAAAAACACTTGGCTCGGGCGTAGTTACCTTGCATTATGCAAATCGCTGAAGCATTGGTTTTTAGATTTTAAAGAGGAGGTCGGAATGGCCCACACCCTCCTTAAAATCATTTATTTTAATTGGTGAAGAAATCTTCTTCGGGTAATCGCCGGTTGAGACAGATGAGATTACACCTTCTCTACTTTTAAGACAGTCTCACCCACGGCCACTTTCCGACTAAGCAGGAGGTGATCATCACCTTTGCTTTCTGTTCGCCTTAAATCTCAAATTCACCCAATTTGTAGGATTGCGCCGCTTCGGCCGTGAGGATAATTTTGCCTCTAAAAAATCCCGATGTATGTTTTCGAAAAGTCTTAGGAGTAAGCTGCGGCAAATCTTGCTGTTTTTGGCATTGTCTTTCAGCGTCGCACAGATGCGGGCACAGAATAGTTTTTCCCCTGGAGAAATAGCATTTACCGGATACAATTCCGTAAGCAATGGCAATGGGTTTTCTTTTGTGATTCAGAAGGCGATTTGGGGAGGAATCGATGTAAAGTTTACGGATATCGGCTGGAATCCCGCGACCCAGTCGCTGCCTTCATCCAGCACGGAAGGCGTACTTACCTGGACATCCGGTGAAACGATGCAAGCGTATACGGAGGTGACGATCTGGCTGAATCCCGATGGGAAATCTGTAAAAAGTGTATCCTCAGGACGTGCAGCGCTTACCGGTACCATGGCCCTGAGTGACAATGGAGATCAGGTGCTGGCGTTTGTGGGAAGCCAGCAATCTCCCAGCTTTGTAGCTGCCATACATTGTAACTATGAAGTAGCCAATGGCTACAGCTATGCCAGTTCTCTATCGGCATGGGATGATATCCTGACAAGCGGTGGGTGGTCTTATAATGCCAACAGGAGCGGTATCCCTCCGGGACTTACCAACGGCAGCACAGCCGTCATGGTGGTATCGGGAAACGGACCATATACTGAGTTTGATGCGGTGAAATACAATTGTACCGGTTCCAACAGAAGTGGCCTCAGCTCTTTTATCAATAACCGGAACAACTGGACAATGAATGATACAGGTGTAACCCTGCCGTCCAATTGTAACTTTAATATGTACATCACCCATCCGCTTTCTGATGTGACTGCCTGCGCTTTTGGCAATGCAGTGTTTAATGTGACAGCGTCCTCAGCGGAAACCTTCTATTGGCAGGAAAACAGAGGCCACGGCTTTGTGGACCTCAGCAATAGCGGGATTTACTCGGGAGTCAATACCGAAACGCTTACGATCAGTGGTGTAACAGCGTCCATGAGCGGCTATACTTACCGGGTGATTGTAAATAACTTCTTTAGTAATGTAGTTACCCTGACGGTCAACACGCCGGGAATCTGGTTGGGGACCCAAAGCACCTCATGGTCTGATCCCTCCAATTGGACATGTAGTATGCTGCCTAACCGGCTGATGGATTTAACAGTTCCATCAGATACCCCCTTCAGTCCCGTAATTGATACGCCCACAGCTGAAGTAAAGAATATAACCATTGCCTCCGGTGCCTCTCTGGGGTTTGCCGGGACGGGCCCGGCGCTCCATGTCTATGGTGAGCTTTCCGCTATAGGTACATTCAATGCTTCGGGCGGAAAAATCGTATTTTCGGGGAGTACGCAGGCGATACCCGCGCTTACTTATGATCACTTGCAGATAAGCGGAGGAGCGGGAAAGACGCTTGCGGGCGACGTTACGGTCGAGGGCAGGCTTACTCTGACGAGTGGCCATGTTTTTCTGGGCAGTAGTAATTTAATTATCGGGGGAGGCGGAAGCATCACAAGTGCCCATATCAATTCATTCATAGTTACGGACGGAACGGGCGGCCTGATCCAGAAACAAGTCGGAGTGGGTGGCCGTACCGGAAATGTAACTTTCCCGATTGGTATCAATGCTTTTTCCTACACACCGGCGTATCTTAATAATGCCTCGGGTGTGGCAGATAACTTCAAGGTGAGAGTGATCAATAAGGTGTACCCAGCTTATGATACAGAGGATCATCCGAGCGGCATGGTCCTGGAGAATAATGTTGTTGACCGTACCTGGCTGGTTACAGAAGAAACAACCGGAGGCTCAAATGCTACACTGAGTGTGCAATGGAACTGCTCGGATGAATTGATTGATTTCGATAACACAAGGTGTATGCTTTCGCATTATTCCAATGGGACATGGCGTAACATGGGTGCGCCGGCTACGGCGATTGGTTTTGATCCGTTTTTTATCTCCGCTTCCGGGATCACCAGTTTTTCTCCCTTCGGCGTAGGCAGCATAGGAAGTCCGCTGCCCGTTCATCTGGTTGCTTTCGCGGGGAGAGCAGTGAACAGCAAGGTTGTGCTTAATTGGACGACGGCAGAGGAAATAAACGTGGATAAGTTCGTTGTTGAACGCGCTTCGGATGCAGTAACTTACGAAAAGGTCGGGGAGGTTAAAGCTCAAAACCGTCAGTTGACCCGGATGGACTATACTTTCGCTGATGAAGGGGCCGCCTATAAAAACTGGTATTATCGTCTCAAAATGCTGGATCTGGATGGAACGGTTGCCTACTCAAAGGCCATTGCAGTGTCTGCTTCCGACCATAATACAGGGCGTTTATTTACAGTTTATCCCAATCCCGTTCCTGGCGACCATGTTTTCATAAGGGCGCCTCATGGGACCGTTCGTCTTCAATTGACCATAACTAATATGGCCGGGGTCGTTTGCTATCGTAAAGATGTAGCCGTTGCCGCGAAAGACGCTCCGGTATCCGTAGATGTAAAAACGCTGCCCGCCGGTATCTATGTATTGCAGATAAGTAACGGTAATTCTTCGGAACAATTCAAACTGGTGCGCTGAGGCAGAACCTCTCTTTTTTGAATCAGCCGAACCTTGTTGTATTTTTAGACCTTCTATGTTGTCAGAAAATATTATCAATTGGTTCCTGCCGTCCGGCGTGCGGCGCAACAGGTCGCATCCTGAGTTTCACCAGATGTACAGCCTGGTGAGTGCTTGCATTGTAGGTGCGGTGGCGATGAGCAGCATACCTTTGTTACTGCTTCATTTTGGATATGATTCCCTTTTGTGGACCTATTACCTGAATGTCGGCACCACTTTGGTGACGCTTTTTTTCCTCCGTTATACTGGTTACTGGCGGTTGCCCAACTATATTTCTGCGGCCATAGCGTACTTTATTGTGTTTACCTGGCTACGCGATAGCGGTCTTATTTACTCCGGTTACATGGGTATGCTGCACATCTATCTTATTTGCGCCCTGTTGGCAGACCATAAGTTTGGTTGGCTCGTTCTGCTGACCAATCTTATGTTTCTCGGCTACCTGTACCACCTGACTATAGCCGGTCCGGTAGAAGATCAGTTGTCTGCTGAGCTGGGTAGTCCGCTTTATGTGCTGCTGATGCACATGGTCATCACCGTGTTTATGGGTGGTTTTCTTGCGTATGGTCTGCGGGAGCAGGAGTTGAACCGGAGGAGGATAAAAGCACTTCAGGACGAACAAATTGATTTACTTGATGAGGCTGTACGTAAAAGGACAGACCAGCTTTCGCGCATGCGCCAAACCATAGCCACCGATTTTCATGACCATACAGGCAACATGCTCGCGGCGATCAACCGCCAGGCTGCGATGCTGGAACTAGAGTTTAGTGGAAACATGGAAGCGATGGTGTTTGTCCGCAGTATTATTGACAACAGCAACGGGCTTTATGCATCCAGCAAGGATTTTTTGTGGACACTTAATCACGACAGCGACAGTCCGGCTACCTTGTTTCAGTATCTTACCGGCTACGGACAGCGGTTTTATAATCAGTTCGATATATCCTTTTCCGTCGAAAGCAAGGGAGATCAAAGGGAATCAGGACAACTTGATCCGTTCGCTGCTCTCAATCTGATCTACATTTTTAAGGAGGCCATGACCAACGTCATCAAACATACAGCTGCGGATGAAGTCCTCATGACGATGGAGTTTAGCGGGGATGCAGTACATTATGTGTTAAGTGATAATGGGCAATGGAAGCAGGCGTCGGACGATAAAATACACTATGGACTGAATAATATGAAACGCCGTGCAGCTCAGTCGGGATTTGAATTTCTGCTTACCCACGACCAGGAGGGTACCCGTATAGCTGTCTCCGTACAGCTTGGCCGTTACCTGATCGAAAAAAGAGAATGATGAATTCAGGATGAGCTTGTTTCATTTGACCGCGAAAACCCCAAATGAAAATAGAAAGATGAATAAAATGAAACGTATTGTCATCGTAGAGGACAACAAGGAGATACGCGAGGGCCTGGCTGCTGTTATCCAGGCGACCGGCAAATATGCGGTTGTGCAGCACGACAATTGCGAAGATGCCATACGAAACCTCGGCCGCGACAAGCCGGACCTTGTTTTGATGGACATAGATCTGCCGGGGATGAACGGCATTGAGGGGACCTCAAAAATAAAACGTCAGTGCCCGGATTGTGTCGTGCTGATTATAACGGTTTTCGAAGACAGTGAAAAGGTATTTCAATCCCTTTGCGCCGGTGCAGGGGGATATATTGTCAAGAACTCCGACATCAGCGATGTGGTAAGGGGTATTGACGAAGCCCTGGCAGGGGGAGCGCCTATGAGTCTCCATATAGCCAGTATGGTGGTGAAGTCATTTAAACTTTCTGTGGACTCTCCATTGACGGAACGTGAAACCCAGGTATTGCAAGGCATCGCACGTGGCAAAACGTACACGAAAATAGCTACGGAGCTATTCATCAATAAGGAAACCGTACGCAGCCATATCCGGAACATATATCAGAAATTGGCTGTGAACAGCAAGGCCGAGGCTTTGCAGGTGGCTAGTGACAACCGATGGATAGGAGGGGGGATTTAATCGATTTTTTCTCCCCGTACCATCTTCGCAATCATGTTTTTTACAGGTTCCTGATGTTCCGTCTTTAATCCCCCTTTGTATTCTTCCATAATCTTTATGGCTTCTTTTTCTTCCCCGGCTTTGTATAGTATCCGGCCATAAGAGAAGAGATAATCGGATAGTTTGTTTTCATAGATCAATGCAGCCCAGGGAAGGGCCTCTTGAAAAGCGGCTTTGTCTTTACATCCCCAAAATAGCTTTTCTGCCATGGATTTAATCAATATCATGTCGATCTCTTTTGAGTTTGACCGGTAGTCCAATAACAGGGTATTGAAAGCTTGCCAGTCGTTTTGCCAGGCGTAGTAATTCCCCTTGCCATTAATCATAAGGTTTTTACTGAAATCGCCATATTTAGTATTAATTACCCTTTCCAAACTTGTCCAATCAACATTTTTAAGTAGTTCTCCTCCGCCAAACATCACCATGCCTCCCTTGTACCTGGTTATTTTTCCATTTGGCATGATGGCAGGAAATACGTCTTCTTCATAGGAGATACTATAGAGAAGCTGTTTTCGCCAATCAGGTCCAAGTACCTTATCAACTAATTCTTTCTCGTGTAACAGCACATCGAAACCGATATCTTTACTTGAAGATATGGACATAGGGTCGAGAAGGCTCTCTTTATTTTTCAACTGATGTTGCACCAGTACCCTGCGGAGCGAATCATCTCCTGCCGCTAGGGCGCCTTCCATAAGTTTCAGCAGGAAATTGGGGTCACGTTTTCCTTGGAGGTACTTCTGTTTAAGGATCGTGTATTGGCTTTCGGGATCCAGAGCATTTCTCGCATTTTCCAGGAATTCGGTTGCGTTCTTGCTTGCCCCGGAAATCTTATGAACCATATTTCCTTCCGCATTTAGAAACAGGTAAACGGGGT
>CAZAVR010000032.1:0-15618 GCA_964488435.1 uncultured Cytophagales bacterium
ATTTTTACAGGCATTTTAAAAAACTCAAAGGAATAACCCCAAAAGAATACAAAGCCCGGTTTTTTTCTGAATGACGCTCCGACGGCATTCGATCTTCGGCATGACTAGAGCAGGACTTTGTATTCTTTTGGGGTTATTCCTTTGAGTTTTTTAAAATGCCTGTAAAAATTGGAGGTGTTTTCAAATCCACTTTCTGAGGCAATGTGCTGTATGGTATAGTCAGTTTTGACAATTAATCTGCAGGCATGGTTAAGCCTTACTTCAGTAAGAAAATCAAAATAGGATTTATTGGAGGTCATCTTGAAGTAACGACAAAAAGAAGTAATACTCAGATTTGTAAGCCGTGCCACATCTCCCACCAGGATTTTCTCCCGGAAATTCTGCAAGGTAAATGAAAGGATTTTTTCCATCCTATTCCCATCCAATTGGCTGGACTTCGCAAACTCAGTACTGTTTGACAAAACTTCGTATTCTTTACTTTCGAGCAGGATGGCATAGATTCTGAGTAAGTAAACCACTTTGTTCAACCCCGTCTCGCGTTTCATTCTCCACATGAGGCGTTTGATTTGCTCTTTGGAAGTTCCTTTGATAACCAGACCCGTTTTTGCTTGTTCAAATAATTTCGTAATTCCTTGTGTTTCATATACGTTAAGAAACTCTTTTCCCAGGCATTCCGGATGAAAATGGAGTACCAAAGCTTCCACGTGATTCCCGGAAGAACTTGAAATATTGCATTTCCAGGTATGTGGAAGATTGGATCCCATCAGAATCATATCATCTTCCTGGAAATTGCCGATACTATCGCCTACAAACCTTATACCTTCTCCTTTTATGAGATAATGAAGCTCGATTTCAGGATGATAATGCCATGTCGTTCCAAACTGCGGCACTACATCGTGGCGGATACTGAAGGCGTTGTCGAGCGATTTGGGAACCACATGAAATTTAGGTATCATTTTATTCGTTAGCTTCGATTATGTGTGAAATTTAAGAAATCTTATGAAATTTTTGCTAAATATGATAAAATGTTGGACGAATTGGGAAATCTAAGAAAATTATTCCATTCAAAAGCACTCCATATTTGTGATACAATAGCAAAAAGGAAAAATGGAACCTAACTATGCATTACTGGTCTGCAGTGGAGACCTCCGGCCCTCGGCCAATCTGAAGTGCTGGCCCATGCAGCAAAAAATGGAAGAAGGTCTGGCAGAGGCCTTGCTTAAACATTCCTGGGAAATCAGACGGGCTCATGCTTATGATGAAGAGAAGGGGCATGGTTTTATAGATTATCAGCACATAGGTGTAAAGGTTTTCCGTGAAATTGACAAAACGAAGCCTTTGATTGTAGCGGAGAGCGTGTGGCAATATAGTCATCATGTGCTGGCCGGACTTATTTCTCATGAGGGCCCGATTTTGGTGGTTGCCAACTGGGATGGTACCTATCCCGGCCTTGTGGGCGCGCTCAATCTTACGGGTTCATTGACAAAAGCAGGAGTGAAATACAGCTTCTTGTGGAGCAAGGATTTTAAAGATGAGTTTTTTAATTCCAGATTGAAGGAATGGCTCGATACCGGCCGGGTTACGCATGATTATTCTCATGTCAGCCGTTTCGATATATCCGGCATAGGGCAGGACGGCTTGCAGGTAGCCGAAAATTTAGCCAGGAGAATTAGGGACGACAAAGTGATCATGGGGGTGTTCGACGAGGGGTGCATGGGTATGTTCAATGCGATTGTCCCCGATGCGCTCATTCATGCACTTGGTATATTTAAAGAGCGTTTGAGTCAGTCGACACTCTATGCCAAAATGCTGACGGTTTCGGATGAGGAGGCCAACGCAGTGCTTGACTGGATGCTCGGCAAAGGAATGAACTTTGTGTGGGGAACTGATCCGGTGAATGAGTTGACCAAAGAACAGACATTGGAGCAATGCAAAATGTACGTGGCGGCGCTCAGGCTTGCCGATGAATTTGGTTGTGACACCATCGGGATCCAGTATCAGCAAGGTTTGAAGGAGCTTACAGCTGCCAGCGATTTGGTCGAAGGCCTTTTGAACAATACGGACCGTCCGCCGGTTTTTAACACCAAGGGAGAAGAATTGTATCCCGGAGAGGCCTTGCCTCACTTCAATGAAGTAGATGAATGCGCCGGTATTGATGGTTACGTAACCTATCATCTCTGGAGGACGCTCGGTCTGAACGGAGACAATACACTTCATGATTTACGCTATGGTGAAACCTTCACGATTGACGGGAAAGAAGAATTTGTGTGGCAGTTTTTGATTTCAGGTGCAGCTCCCGCTTCGCATTTTAAGGGCGGTTATGCAGGCGCAGACAGTAGACGCCAGCCGCCGATGTTTTTTGGAAAAGGTGGTGGTACGCTTCGTGGAGTGAGCCGTCCGGGAAAAATTGTTTGGAGCAGGGTTTATATTGAGAGTGATGAGCTTTGGTGTGATATAGGAACAGGCAGGTGCGTAGCATTGCCAGAGGCAGAGGTCGATCGTCTTTGGCTGCTTACAGACCCTCAATGGCCCGTCATGCATGGTGTATTGGATGGAGTAAGCCGTGACCAGATGATGGCCAAACATAAGGCAAACCATATTCAGGTCGTATACGTTGACGGAGATTTTGATGTAAGAGAGGCTGCCGGCATCAAGGCGGCCACTTTGGAGAAACTCGGGATAAAAGTAAACTTTTGCGGAATCTGAAGCGATGGAAAAAAAGTTAGTCTTGGGAATGGACTTTGGTACCGATTCGGTTCGGGGTCTGCTTCTTAATCCGGTGACGGGAGAGACGGTGGCATCAGCAATATCCTACTTCAGAAGATGGAAGGCTGGTTTATACTGCCATCCGGAAAAAGACCAATACCGTCAGCATCCTTTGGATTACATCGAGTCTGTTGACGAGGTGTTTGAAAAGCTCTTTACAGTAGAAAGAGCAGCCGATGTATTGGCAGTTGCTACCAATACCACCGGGTCCACACCTGTAGCGGTAGATATTAATTGTCGGCCACTGGCTTTATCTGCAGGGTTTGAAGAAAATCCGAATGCGATGTTTGTGCTGTGGAAAGATCACAGCGCCATTAAGGAGGCTGATGAAATAAATGCGCTATCGAAGAAATGGGCTGTAGATTATACCAGCTATAGCGGCGGAATATATTCTTCCGAGTGGTTTTGGTCCAAAATTCTGTACGTCAACAGAACAGACGCCGATGTAAGGAGGGAGGCGTATAGCTGGGTGGAACAATCGGACTGGATTCCTGCCTATTTATGCGGAACCGATTCGCCCGCAGCTATTAAAAGAAACCGTTGTGCTGCCGGACACAAAGCCATGTGGAATGAGACTTTCGGCGGCTTGCCTTCTGCGGCATTTCTAAGCGCGCTGGATCCCTCGTTTGAGAAGCTGAGTGACCGGTTTTATACTGAAACCTATACTTCGGACGAGGTTTTCGGTAAGATTTCTCCCTATTTCGTCGATAAGTTCGGATTTAGCCCTGAAACGATCGTTACTGTCGGGGCGATTGACGCGCATCACGGGGCGGTAGGTGCGGGGATTTCTCCCTATACTCTTGTCAAAGTAGTGGGAACGTCCACTTGTGATATGCTGGTGGTTCCCGCTTCGGATCAGCCGCCGTTGGTGGAGGGTATCTGTGGCCAGGTGGATGGCTCGATTGATCCCGGAATGATTGGTTTTGAGGCCGGGCAGTCTGCTTTCGGGGATATTTATAATTGGTTCCGGAAAATGATGTTAAAGCCTGCCCAGGATATCATTGGGGATAGCTTACCTGAAGAACTGAGTCAGAAACTGGAGGACGAATTCTTTAAATATGTTACCGCTGAAGCCCTCAAAATAGAACTCACAGCGTCGGATCTGGTGTTCACCGATTATCACAACGGAAGAAGAACGCCCGATGCTGATTTTGTTGTTCAGGCATCTGCTTACGGTTTCACCCTTGCAACGCAGGCAGGCCATTTTTTCAAAGCGTTGGTTGAGGCGACGGCATTTGGTTCCAAAGCCATTATGGAGCACTTCAAATCTTTTAATATACCCATAGAGAATGTGATTGCTACCGGAGGGATACCCAACAAATCGCCTTATGTAGTACAGGTACTGGCTGATGTGATGGGTGTCAATATTCACGTGACAGATAGTGAGCAGACTTGTGCTTTGGGGTCGGCCATTTTCGCCGCTACGGCATGCGGGCTATTTCCGGATGTTCAGGAGGCTAAGAGGAAAATGGCAGCGAAGACCGTCAAAAAATATATTCCCAATCCGGAAAAACAGAAAATATATGAGGTTTTATACAGTAGATATAAAAAATTAACCCATGACTAATTTACCGTTTGCAGACATAGCCATTGTTGTTGTCTATCTCATAGCGATGGTTTTGGTTGGTATTTACTTTTCCAGGAAAAATACATCGGCAGAAGAGTTTACAAAAGCAGCCGGAAGGATTCCCGGTTGGGCGATTGGCATATCTATTTATGCTACTTTTCTGAGTTCCAATACCTTTCTGGGTGTTCCGGGTAAAGCCTTTGGAGGCAACTGGAATGCGTTTGTGTTTAGTCTTTCCATGCCTCTGGCAGCCTGGTTTGCTACCAAATACTTTGTGCCGTTTTACCGGGGTACGGGAGAAGTATCGGCTTATACCAATCTGGAAAAGCGATTCGGAACCTGGGCAAGAACCTATGCGGTGGCATGCTTTTTGTTGACCCAGCTGGCCCGGATAGGATCTATTTTCTTTGGAATTTCCCTGACATTGCAGGCGCTTACAGGTTACAGCATGGTGACCATCATGGTCGTCGTGGGAATCTGTATCGTTATTTACACGGTGATGGGGGGGATCGAAGCCGTTATCTGGACGGAAGTAGTTCAGGGCGTTTTGAAGACCCTTGGGGCGATTATTATCATCTATCTGGTAATAAAGGAAGTGCCCGGGGGCGTAAACGATATTGTCAAATGGGGGGCTTCAGAGAATAAATTCAGCCTGGGAACCACCGAGTTTGACTTTGTAAGTTCCTCTTTCTGGGTAGTGTTGCTGTACGGGTTCTTTATTAATCTGAACAACTTCGGGATGGATCAAAACTACGTCCAAAGGTACCACACAGCCTCCAGTCCGGCCGAGGCCAATAAATCGGTATGGCTTTGTGTCTGGATATATGTTCCTGTATCTCTGTTATTTTTTATTATAGGTACGTGTTTGTACACCTATTACATGCAGAATCCGGAGTTGCTGCAGACTATTAAGCTTCAGGCAGCGTCCGAACAACTTGGCCTGGGTTTAAGCGATCCGCAAGTCACCCTGCTGGCATCGAATATGAAGCCGTCAGATTATGCAGATAAGGTAATGCCGCACTTTATGGTGAGTATGATTCCAACGGGTCTTTTGGGGTTGATCGTTTCTGCCATCCTGTCGGCGGCCATGAGTACCATTAGTTCAGGCATGAATGCTTCAGCTACCGTATTTACAGAAGATATTTATAAGCGATATTTCAATAAGGACTCAACAGAGAAAAACAGCCTGAAAGTCCTTTATATCGCTACGGTTATCGTCGGACTGGCTGGTATGCTTTGCGGAATTGCGATGATCGGTATCAAGAGTCTTTTAGATGCCTGGTGGACCCTGTCCGGAATATTTGCAGGAGGTATGCTGGGGCTGTTCTTATTGGGTCTTATCAGTAAAAAAGTGACAGACAAGGATGCGCTTACCGGAACCCTGGTCGGAATCCTGGTCATTCTCTGGATGACTTTCTCCTACCTCATACCTGATCAGTACAGCTATTTGAAAAATCCTTTGCATGCCAATATGATTATTGTGGTGGGGACTTTATCTATTTTCCTGGCCGGTAATCTTTCACAAAAATTAAGAAACAGATAACAAAATGATGGAGAAAAAATTTGTCCCTGTAATGCTTACCCCATTCCAGGATGGAGGGGCTATTGATTACAAAATTCTGGAGGAGCTGGTAGAGTTATACCTGGAAGCGGGAGTAGGTGGTCTTTTTGCCAACTGTTTATCAAGCGAGATGTATCATCTTTCCAAAGAGGAAATGCTGGCTTCGGTGTCTTTCATAGTGAAAAAAGTGAACGGTCGTGTCCCGATAGTGGCTACGGGTACTTTCCCTGACAGCGTCGAAAATCAGGCTGCTTTTGTAAAGGAAATATACAATACCGGGATAGACAGCGTAATTGTCATTACGAGCTTAATGGCGGGGGAGGCTGATCCTGAAGACGTGTTCGAGGCCAATGTGCGGGAACTGCTCGCTTTGACAGGCGATGTTCCTCTTGGTTTCTATGAATGTCCCAAACCTTACAAACGGATTTTGAATGCCGGTTTTTTGGGAGAATTGGCGAAGACAGGGCGGATCAAATATCATAAAGATACATGTCTGGATATAGAAGGTGTGAAGGCAAAGATTGCCGCAGGGAAGTCTTCGGATGACTTTGCTATATACGATGCATACATGGTACATGCGGTAGAATCATTGAAGGCGGGTTCTGCGGGGCTATCCTGTATTCAGGGAAATTACTTCCCGGAGCTGGTCGTCTGGCTGTGTGATCATTATAACGATGACTCGGACGAAGTAGAAAAAGTGCGCCGGTTTTTCAATCGAAACATGGATGTGATGCATGATACCTATCCTGCCAGTGCCAAGTACATTCTTGCCAGGCGGGGGCTGGGTATAACGGAGATCTGTCGAAATGGAAGTAAGGTCAATACCGATGAAGAGCGCAATAAGCTGGATGCCCTCTTAAGCGAATTCAATGATCTGGCCAGGGAGATTAACCTGAAGTTGCTGGATTTTCCTATGTCCAGTTCAGCAACTTTCCATTGATCAGGAGCCATGAAAATAGTAAGAAGTAAACTTGCGCTGCTGTTCTTTCTTTTATTCGTAGGGGCTGTAGCGTTTGCTCAGACGGTTCCGGGGGATATTGTTTGCTACGAACCCAGCTCTTCTCAGCGATACATAGGCTCGCCGAGTTTGGTGACGCTGCCCAACGGTGACTACGTAGCGTCTCACGATTTTTTCGGGCCTAAAAGTACAGAATGGCATCAGGCCGCTACGCGTGTATATACTTCTCATAACAAGGGGAAGACCTGGCGGTTTCTTACTGAAATCAAGGGAGCGTTCTGGAGCTCCTTGTTCGTACACAGAGGTGAGTTGTATCTTTTGGGGCCCGACCGACATCACGGGTCTGTGCTCATAAGAAAGTCGGTCGACGGAGGCAAAACCTGGACCGAACCCACTAACAGAGAAAGCGGCGTTTTGCTCACTGGTGAATTTCACTGTGCGCCCATGCCTGTGGTAGAATACAATGGTCGCCTATGGAGGCCAATGGAAACGGCGCACGGGCCGATATTACAGTGGGGTAAGCGATACGGCGCGATGGTGATGTCTGCCCCTGTTGATGCCGATCTTATGCAACAGAAGTCCTGGCAGGCAAGTGCTCCCATTTTGTACGACAGCACATTTAACAATGGTGATTTTGCGGGATGGCTTGAAGGCAACTTTGTAGTAGATAAAAATCAGAAAATGTGGAATATGCTTAGGGTGGCAAACAAAAAATCCATAGACGAGAAAGCAGCCATGGTATCGATAGACACTGAAGGAAAAACCCTGGGATTTGATCCCGAGACCGGATTTATACCTTTTGACGGAGGTAGCAAAAAATTCGTGATAAAGTACGATACTTTAAGTAAAAAGTACTGGACACTGGCCAATGTGGTACGCGACAAATACCGGAAAGAGTTCCCTGATCGAAATCCGTCCGGTTTCAGGAATGTTCTGATGCTCAAAAGCTCGGACGATTTAAGGAAATGGGATGAGGTAAAGATTATCCTGGAGCACGAAGACGTCGTTAATCACGGCTTTCAGTATGTAGACTGGTCAGTGGAGGGTAATGATCTGATTGTGCTTTCCAGAACGGCTTTTTTTGATGGTAACGCCAATGCAAGAAATAATCATGACGCTAACTATCTGACGTTTCACCGGATAGAAAATTTCAGAAAACTGAAAAGGTAGAAATTCATACTTAGAACCGGGATCACCCGGCGAAATACCTGATGGTTGCAATTTGCGCAGAATCATACGGAGAAAACAACGAGCTGATGCTTGTCAACCTGGAAGAACATGTATATAGATCGCAGAAGCGATATCATGTTTCTACCTCCTTTCCGGAACAACGACTTTCCTGAAAGCCAGACCTGACGGAAACCCGTTCTCGGTTCGCAGAATACCTGCTTCGTAGCTTCCGGGTATCAAGGACGCATAGGGGGCAAATGCCTCCGACTTTTTCTCATACAGATGCAGGAAGTTACGTCCTGTATACACTTTCGGTTCCAGCTTGAATAGGTAAGTGCGCTGCCCGTTTCTAAGGAAGGCATATTGCCCGGTCTCTTTGTTCAATGAAACACCCCTTTCCGGGTCGCTAAAGAGGACGCCGTCCTGAACCTCTTCTACGGATAGAACGCCACCTGAAGACTTTACCGGAAGAGATTTGGCTTTTTCGGCCAAGGTTTTGCCTTCTTCCGGAAACAGGTAAAGTCCAGCCTTCCCCATTTCTTTGAACAGAGAGTCTACATATTTTGCGTGAGGCGAAAAGGGAACATGACCCAGTCCGTAGCCATTGAATTCCTGGTTATAGCCGTTTACACTCAGATACTTATTTCTTTCTGCTATCACAGGCAGATAAGTATAGGCGGAAAGTGTCCAGATACCTATGGCAAGAAACAGACTTGCTTTAAAGAATTTTCTCCTCGCCTGTTCAGACAATGGTGAAGATAAAAAGGCAAGATAGGCCACAACCAGAAAAAGTGCCGGATAAAGCTTGTAATTGCTTACAATCATTACGAAAAAGCCAAAACGGGGGCGGAGCAAAGCAATAATGAATGCATTGACCAGAAGGAAGGTCATCACACCGGTCAGAAAAAGCTGGAAACTGTCGGGTCGCTTTCCTTTCCAGACATTCAGCCACGCCGGGACGCGTAAAGAAACGCTTTGTGTCGTTTCGACCCATGCTATAAACAGTCGGACCAGCCAAATCCCCACCCAAATCATAATGATAAACCCGAACAGGACGGGTAAGACTGAACGGGAGAAAATATCCCACGCAGGGAAAAAATCAAAAAGCCCACCCAGGAATGCAAAAAAGCCGAGAAATGATAAGTGGGGGTACTGAGCAAAGAAATCAAAACTCGATTCGTTGCCCTGGGCCGGTAATCCGGAAAAGTAAAAGGCTATGGCCAGGACAGCAGCCAGGCACCAAACTGCGAGGTGTTTGTAGCGCATGCTTAAAAAGAGTACTACTATTCCGGCAGGCCAGATGAAGACCCCGTTGCCCATACAGAAAGTCGTCCATACAGCAAAGAATATCCCCCATCCGGTTTTGCCGCGTGCGAGCAGAAACATGGAAAGGCAGGCACAGAAGACCACCGTCTGATGCTGGTGGCTGCAGATCGCCCATAAGAAAATAAGGTGGTATTGAAGTTGAAACAATAAAAAGGTGACGGGCAGAAAATACCAGGCATTTAAACGGGTATCCTTAAAAGCCTTCCAAAGCAGGTAGAGCGTTCCGAGTGTGAAGGCAGCTCCCATGATATGCAGATGCGTAAAATTCAGAGAGCCGGATAGGTGGTATTGAAAAACGGTCATGATCCTGCTCAGGACCATCCGGTGTTCATTGTTGGGGTAATATAGTTGCAGGAGTCTTTTTAATGGATCGGCATCCGAGGCCCAGTTGTTAAGAAAAACGGAAAAAGCCTCGAAGTCATCAAACCAGGGGAGGTTAACCGAATAGTATAAGATGACGATCACCCATATAACCAAGGGGAAAACTGCCGAGAGCGCGAGAACAAGCTTTTTACTGTTAGTCACTGTTAATAAAAATGCGCCGGAGCACGGGATGGTTTATTTCTTTTTTGTGTAAAAATACAACAGTTAGGCCGGATTTGGTAATGCGGAGCCCGATTGATTTTTGGCGGGAACACCGCGTAGAGTGTGAAGCGAACGTCAGTGAGCGCGTATCAGAGCAGTTTGGGTTAGTTACTAAGGATACGAATTTTAAATTAGCAGATCACAAAAAATATGGAGTTTTCTCTTTTTTTACTGCACCGAGTCTGTCGTCAGTTTTTCCATGCTGAATCGCTTAAAACCGGATTTCTTGGATTTCTCAAAAATTATGCGTAACTTTTATAGATGTACCCCATTGAAAAACAGACCTTACAAATTTTTGTTCAGCCCGGAAGCGTCCACCGCATCTGAAGCCTACTGCATATAGCCTAAAGCGTACTGCTCACTACCTGAAGCCTTCCTTCACCTGGCAATCTCAATTTTGTATTTCTTCCCCTTCATTTTTTCCGGAGCTATCGCTTTCAGCATGCCGGCTACTTTTTGTTTTCGAACGGCGACAAAAGAAATCGTATCTTTTACTTCAATCAATCCTAAATCCTGTTTCTCTATCTTTCCTTTCTGTATCAGGAAGCCCGCAATGTCCATTTTGCTCAGTTTGTTCTTCTTGCCGCCGCTGATATAGACGGTCGTCCAGTCTGACGTAGCTGCTGCCGGGAGTTCTTCAGGAAGCCGTAGTTCGGGCGTGTCCTCTCTCACATAGCCAGGCATCACTTCGTCCTTCGTGTGGAGTATGTAGGCTGTTCCTTCTGCTTGCATACGGGCTGTTCTGCCATTGCGGTGCACAAATTCGTCGCCTTTCATCGGTAGTTCAAAATGGATAACGTGTTTCATATCCGGGATATCCAGTCCCCGGGCAGCTAAGTCAGTAGCCACCAAATACAGTACGGAGCCGTTTCTGAATCTGGTCAGGGTTCTCTCGCGCTCCTCTTGTTCCAGCTTGCCATGAAAGCCCGCGGAATCCATACCTTGGGCTTTCAGATGTTCATTCAGGCTTTCCACCGTGTCTCTGAGATTGCAGAATATCATGGTTGAATCTCCGCCCAGGTGTCGAAGGAGTTCGACTAATTTCTGGATTTTATCCTCACTTTTGGACGCCTTTACCATCTGAATGGTCAATCCCTGAACCTGTCGTCTTTTGCCAATAAAATCGAGGGTGAGGGGAGCGTTTATCCCTGTAAAGTCAGGCACCGTTGCGCTTCCCGTCGCGGAGACCAGGATCTTTTTAGTCAGCAGGGGTAAATTTTCCATTATGCTTGCCATTTCCGTCTGAAAACCCATTTCCAGCGATTTGTCAAACTCGTCCAGAACCAGAGTCCGGATGGATCTGGCAACGAAAGTCTTACGGTAGATATGATCGAGAAGCCGGCCAGGCGTGCCTATCAGCAGTGCGGGGGCCTCGCTAAGGCTTCGGGTTTCAGTGGCCATATCATGACCGCCATAGCAACAGGTTACTTTGAATCCAGTGCCCATTTTGCGCCATACCTGTTCTATCTGTAAGGCCAGTTCGCGGGTGGGCGTTACGATCAGGCATTGAACGCCTGTTTTCTCTTTTTCCAGCAGGGAGAAAATCGGGAGTAAAAAAGCCAGGGTTTTGCCTGATCCGGTAGGGGATAGCAAAAGAACCTCTTTGGTGTCGGAAATAGCGTCAAACGCTTCTTGCTGCATTTCGTTCAGGTCGGTAATGCCCAGACCCGAAAGAATGCGTGCAGTATTTTCTATTTTTGGCATGCGGCAAAGATACATCTATCCAGTCGCAAAAACGCCACTCGCCGTATAGTAAGATAATAAGTGTGGAATCGTTCGCTCGGTATTTTAAAGATTATCCCTGAATAATTTCAGTATCGCCGGGGTGCACCTTTTTGTTCTCCCTTAACCCTTTTTCCACCAGCATCTGACTGATCTGGCTAGCCATGAATACGGAAGCCTCTATTTCCGATTTACGGATGGCCACACTTTCTATATTAAAACCGAAAGGAATTCCGCGCGCTGCGCAGAATGAGGTCAGTTCAGTAGCGATGTCCAGGCATACTTTGACTGACTTTTCCAGCATATCATCCGACGCTTCCAGTTCCTTTTTTAGTTCGGGAGGAATGTGAATGCCCAGCCACTCCATGAATTGCAGGGTTTTGGCAGAGCCGCAGGCAGTGATGGTGAAAATGACTGTAGGAGGAGTGATCTGTTTGTCTTTGCAACTGGCGGCCAGATCTTCGATAACCTGTCTTGCATAATCAAGATCAAAAACACACTGCGAAATGAAGTAAGACACACCACTGTTCATTTTATCCAAAATTCTGACGTCTTCATCTTTCAGTATTTTGTGCCGCTCAGGGATGGTAACCGCTCCTATCACGGAAGTTTCCCTGTGTTTGCTCCAGATTTCGTAAGCTTCCGGAAGGCTGGTTTTTACCGGAAAATCCGGTGCGGGAACACCTACGAACACAGGGTAAAATCTTCTTTCGTGCATTTCTTCCAGCCAGTCGGAAAGTTCCGATGAAGAAAACTTTCCGGCCGGACGGTAGATGATTTTGGGTATATTGAGTGCCTCCAGATATTCTGAAGCGAATAAAAGCGGATCAAGTGCTGTCAGAAAAGGGAACGGTCGTTCGTCTGCCGTCCGTGCAGACTCATCCTGCACATCATACACGACAAGTGCATCGATATCCAGGGGAGCCAGACGCTCTATGGTTTTCTGAGCAATTTCTGTAATGCGCTCGGGTGCAGTATTGGATTTGGGCGGTGTGATGCCGTATAACACAACGCCTGACGCTCCGGATTTGATCTTTTCTAAAAACATAGGTACTTAAATTGCTGCTTCGGATTTCTCTGTCACCGATCGGTAATGTTTTACTTATATAAGGGATAGGCAGTCATCAGGGTATGAACCTCTTTGCCTACGCGTGTAGATACACGCTGATCGTCCGGATTAGAAATCACTGTATCGATCAGTTCTACTATCTTTTCCATATTTTTTTCAACCAACCCGCGTGTGGTGATGGCGGCGGTTCCGACGCGTATCCCGGAGGTAATGAAGGGAGACCGGTCGTCATAAGGGATCATATTTTTATTCACGGTAATTTCCGCAGCTCCCAGCGCATTTTCCGCAGCTTTTCCGGTAATGTTTTTGTTGTGCAGGTCGATCAGCATCAGGTGATTGTCAGTGCCTCCGGAAATGATGCGGTAGCCAAGGCTGGTAAATGAGGCAGCCATTACAGCCGCATTCTTTTTAACCTGGGTAATGTATTCCAGATAGGAATTATCCAGCGCCTCTTCAAAAGCAATGGCTTTGGCCGCTATGATATGTTCAAGTGGTCCGCCCTGTGTGCCCGGAAATACGGCCATGTCGAGGAGGGAAGACATCTTCTTTAATTCTCCCTTGGGTGTCGTCTGACCGAAAGGATTTTCGAAATCTTTCCCGAGCATGATGATTCCGCCCCTTGGACCTCGCAGGGTTTTATGGGTAGTAGTGGTTACTATATGGCAATGTGGTAGCGGATTATTGAGTAAGCCTTTGGCGATGAGTCCGGCAGGATGAGAAATGTCGGCCAATACCAGCGCACCGATCTGATCGGCCACGGCACGGATAAATTTGTAGTCCCAGTCCCTGGAATAAGCTGACGCTCCGCAAATGATCAGTTTCGGCTTTTCTCTCAGGGCAACTTCTTCCAGCTCTTTGTAATCCACCAGGCCGGTTTCTCGATCCACGCCATAGAAGAAAGGCTGGTAGTTTTTACCTGAAAAATTAACAGAAGAGCCATGCGTGAGATGTCCGCCGTGCGAGAGGTTGAATCCGAGAATTTTATCGCCTGCCTGTAGCGTCGCCAGAAACACAGCCGTATTGGCCTGAGCGCCGGAATGTGGCTGTACATTCACCCATTCGGCACCAAACAGTGCTTTTGCCCTGTCAATGGCTATGGATTCGATCTTGTCTACCACCTGGCAGCCTCCGTAATAGCGTTTGCCGGGCAAACCTTCCGCGTATTTATTGGTCAGGGCAGATCCTGCGGCTTCCATTACCTGTTTACTTACAAAGTTTTCGGAGGCGATCAGCTCAATACCGCTCTCCTGCCGTAGCTGCTCCTCAGCGATCAGATCAAAAATTAGTTGGTCTCTTCTCATTCCGTTTTTTGTTTTGGGTTAAATGCTTTCCCCGAAATACTCGGCTGAATTATTTTCTGTTTCATGCAGCCTGACCGAATGCAAAAATACACCTTCATTGCTTTCAATGGGCGTCTTCAGTAGTTTAAATATCTGAATACACAGCATTTCAGTGGTGGCCATTTTGCCTTTCATAAAATCGACATCCAGGTTGAGGTTTTTATGGTCTGCTTTTTCGATGACCTGCTCCAGGATTATTTTTTTTAACTCCTTTAAATCAATCAGGTACCCTTTCCGGTCGTCGATTTCGCCCTTTACGGTAACCAGAAGGGTGAAATTATGTCCGTGCCAGTTCGGGTTGGCGCATTTCCCGAATACCTGTTCATTTTGTTCGGGACTCCATTCCTCCCGGTACATCCGGTGAGCGGCATTAAAGGTCTCCCTGCGTGTGACATAGATCAACATAACTGCTTGTTTTTAGCAGGGTGGCGGGCGTGACCGCCCGCCACCTTCGGCTTAATTTATGCTTTGAGTACTGATTTGAGCACGAGCTTGCTTGGCCGCAGCTACCATGTTTTCCAGGGCCGCCTTGGTTTCAGGCCATTTGCGTGTTTTCAATCCACAGTCGGGATTCACCCACAGGTTACCTGCCGGAAGAAGGCCGGCTGCTTTGCTGAGCAGCGATGTCATTTCTTCCGTGCCTGGTACGCGCGGTGAGTGGATATCATATACCCCCGGTCCGATCTCGTTCGGATAGGCAAAATGAGCGAAGGCGTGCAACAACTCCATTTGAGAGCGGGAGGTCTCGATTGTGATTACATCTGCGTCCATCGCCGCAATATGCTCAATGATGTCATTGAACTCGCTGTAGCACATGTGGGTGTGGATCTGTGTGCGGTCTTCTACGCCACTCGCCGTGATTCTGAATGCGCGCACAGCCCAATCCAGGTATTGGGGACGCTTGCTTTTCCGTAAGGGAAGTCCTTCGCGTATGGCAGCTTCATCGATCTGGATGATGCCGATACCTGCCTGCTCCAAAGCCAGTACCTCATCGTGGATGGCCAGGGCGATCTGGTTGGTGGTCACTTCGCGTGGCTGATCATCTCTTACAAATGACCATTGCAGAATAGTCACGGGTCCGGTTAACATACCCTTCATAGGTTTGTCGGTCTGGGCGGCTGCAAATGTGCTCCAGCGAACCGTCATGTCTTTCGGACGGCTGATGTCACCGTATATAACCGGTGGTTTCACACAGCGGCTTCCGTAGCTTTGTACCCAGCCATTTTTGGTAAACAGGAATCCGTCGAGCTGCTCGCCGAAGTATTCGACCATGTCATTTCTTTCAAATTCACCGTGAACCAATACGTCGATCCCGATTTCTTCCTGCCAGCGGATGGCATCTATGGTGGCCTGCTCTATCGATTTTTCGTATTGTTCGATGGTCAGATCTCCCTTTTTAAAACGTGCACGGAGTTGGCGAATATCATCCGTTTGCGGGAAGGAGCCGATGGTCGTGGTAGGGAACGCAGGCAGACTGAAACGTTCGCGCTGGATTTGCTGGCGTACCGGGAATGTACTGGAACGGGTAGCGTCGGCATCTGTGATAGCGGCCAC
>CAZAVR010000033.1:0-15583 GCA_964488435.1 uncultured Cytophagales bacterium
ACTGCCGATAGTCTGGAAGGACGAGATACAGGCTCCCCGGGACAGAAGAAGGCGGCAAAATATGTTGCCGGATTCTACAAGGAGTATGGTCTCCAGCCGGCAGCTACCCTGGCCAGCGGAGAAAAGTCCTACTTTCAGAAATATAATTTGTATCGCAGAGGCTGGGGCGAAGTCTATGTCAAAGCGAAGGGAAGAACTTACAGGATCAATGAGGATTTTTATGTCAACGGAATACTTAACCTGAGCGCGGAGGAGTCGATACCGTTGGTGCTGGCAGGATATGGTATAGTCACAGATAAGTACAACGACTATGCCAACCTGGACGTTCAGGGTAAAGCGGTCGCATTGTTTGACGGAGAGCCTGCCGACAGTGAGGGGAACTACCTGGTTAGCGGGAGCAAGGAAAAGTCAGCCAAATGGAGCAGCGGCGCGGCCTGGCGTACTAAAGTCACGATTGCCCTGGAGAAGGGGGCGAGGTTCGTTTTCATTATTTCTGAAAAGAACGGGGTGGATTTCGAAAAAGAATTAAAGCAACGTTCTTTAATGATGCGCCGGTTTAACAATACCATGAGTCTGACGCCTGTCAATGAGATGCTTTCCAACAATGCAGCGGTTTTTGTCTCCGAACAGACGGCACTCAGCCTGCTGGATACCAAATTGCAGAAGTTGCGTAAGGCAAAAAGTGGAATCGGAAGCTCAGGACAGCCACTGAAGAGTGGGTTTTCTTCTAAGATAGCCCTCAAGGCTGAGCGGATCAGTGAGGTGGTGGAAACGGAGAACGTAGCAGGATTTCTGGAGGGGACCGACAAGAAAGATGAGGTGATCGTGATCAGTGCACACCTTGATCATATCGGAATTTCTGCAGATGGTCAAATTAATAACGGGGCTGACGATGATGGCTCCGGTGTAGTGTCTCTGATGGAGCTGGCTGAGGCCTTCACCCAGGCGAAGAAAGAAGGTAACGGTCCCAGAAGGAGTATTCTTTTTCTGAATGTAACAGGTGAAGAGAAGGGGCTGCTGGGGTCAGAGTACTACTCCGAGCATCCTTTATATCCTTTAAAAAATACAGTAGCCAATCTGAATATCGATATGATCGGACGGGTAGACAAGGCGCATGAGCAGGATCACAAATATGTGTATCTGATAGGTTCCGACAAGTTGTCTTCTGAGCTGCATGCGATCAGTGAAGAAGCCAACCGAAAGCACGTACGGTATACGCTGGATTACACTTTCAACGACCCTGCCGATCCGAACAGGTTCTATTACAGGTCAGATCATTATAATTTTGCCAAAAAAGGCATTCCCGTTATTTTTTATTTTACCGGTGTGCATGAGGATTATCACCAGCCCGGTGACGACGTAGAGAAGATATTGTTCGAGAAGCAGGCGCCCATTGTACAACTCGTTTTTTATACGGTGTGGGAACTCGCCAACCGTGAGGAGCGTATACAGGTCGATAGCAATAAACCTTGAAGCATAACCTCTCCGGCATTAATCAACTTTTAAGTAACGCGATTTGAATACCCAACTTCCGGCAGCTTTCCAGGACGAAATAAGGGCTCAGCTTGGCCCGGAATTCCCTGATTTTGAACGGGCGCTTCAGGAGCCGGCGCCGGTGAGCCTGCGCATCAACAGCTGGAAGAACTCCCGGAAGGATGATTCTTTGCCTGGCCCGGATCCCGTTCCCTGGCATCCTGACGGCAGGTATCTGAATGAGCGCCCTGTTTTTACGCTGGATCCCGTTTTTCATGCCGGAGGCTATTACGTCCAGGAGGCCTCCTCGATGATCCTGCGCTATGCGCTGGATCAGGTGATGCCGGGGAAGCGGCCGCTTCGTATCCTTGATCTGTGCGCTTCGCCCGGCGGAAAAAGTACATTGCTTGCATCCTGGATGCCGGGGGGGAGTCTTTTGCTAGCCAATGAAGCGATACAAAGCCGGGTAGGACCGTTGCAGGACAACCTGGAGCGCTGGGGATATGCCAATACCTTTACCTGTAGTTATGATCCGGCCCAATTCGAAAAGCTGGAGGGATTCTTCGATCTGGTCCTGGTCGATGCCCCCTGCTCAGGGGAAGGGCTCTTCCGAAAGGATCCCGCTGCCATAGACGAATGGTCAGCAGACCAGGTGCGTCTGTGTGTGGCGCGCCAGCAACGTATCCTCGGAGCTGCCCGCAAACTTGTGAGCCCCGGTGGATACCTGGTTTACAGTACATGTACTTACAATGACCAGGAAAACGAGGGCAATGCCCGCTGGTTGTCTCATCAGGGACTGTCTCCTGTGAAGCTGGATATGCCTTCCGAATGGAAAATTGTTGAAAAGGGCCTCGGCTATCAGATGTTTCCGCACAAGGTTCGTGGCGAAGGGTTTTACTTTTCCGTTTTCAGGCGTACTGAGGGCTATTCGGCTAAATTCAACGTTCGTAACAAGTTTTCCTCACTTGCACCGGCGCATAAAAGGCAGGTTACGGTGATGAAGGAGTGGTTGAATAATCCGGATAGTTATTTTCACCTTTTGAAGCCGGATGGGGGGATTGTGTCGTTATCAGTAAGCCTTGAGCATGATCTGATCCTATTGGACCGTCTGCTGCCCAAGGGCGTCTGGTTTAAAGAAACCGGTCAGTTTAAGGGATCTGATTTTTTGCCGGGACATGCTTTGGCTCTGGGTGAAATGATCACGGGAGGGCTCGGCTCCGTCACCCTGGAAAAGGGAGATGCCCTGAGCTTTCTCAAAAAAGAGACCATCGTGATCCCGGAATCTCCGAAGGGCTGGCTTTTGATGAAATATGGAGATTTTCATCTTGGATGGGTGAAAAATCTGGGCAATCGTGTCAATAACTACTACCCGAAAGACTGGCGTATCCGCATGGATATACGTGAGATTTAGCGCGTATATCCATGCGGTTTATACAGCTGCCGCACGACGTTTCTTATAAAGGGGGACCGTGCTGCAGGGTTCGCCGAACATAAGGCTTTGTACAACGGGCTGGAGGATCCTCGTGATGTCGACATAGGCTGAGAGCGGGACAGGAAATTTACTACATCCTTTAACTACTACTTTCTTATCTCTGAAGTCTTCAGGATCAATCCGGTTCAGCGCATCATAGAAAAGCCACCGCTCCAGGTCCTCCAGCGTGCCGGCCACCACCAGGCGGGTTTCCGGGGTGAATTGCAGCGTAAGCAGCATGTAGGCCCATGTAGGTATAATGGCATCTTCCGAACAGAGTACGGCTACGTTTTTCCCATTGTATTGTTCCCAGTCGTGGGTTTTAAGAAATTCCCGGAAGTCCTTTTCCCTCAGAATCAACCCTTGAAATAAGTTATCTTTCAGGTCATATACGACTCTTTCACCAACGTCATAGTAGGTTTCGAGGTCCAGCGTGACCAGCCCGCTGTTCGCCACTTTGTTGACGATGATATTTTCCGGATCCATTATATATGTTCAGTTTTTGAAATTGACACAAAGACTTTCTGAAAATATCAACACCGCAACGCATTATTTTGTTCGCCGACCTGGTATATCATTGATGCTGATGTTTCAAGATCCGAAATTGTGATTACTTTTGGAAAATAAAGGAAAGCTTGTCTTACTGGCCGATGAAGGTTCCCCGGGGTTCTTCCTCCATAGCTTTTTGTATTGATGATGATAAAACTATCTGTGCTGGTTCCCGCCTACAATGAGGAAAGAACCATTTTGCGTGTTCTGGATAAATTGAGGGAGGTTTCGCTGCCTCCTTTTGTATCCCGGGAGATCATTGTAATTGACGACTGCTCCACCGACCAGACAGACCGTTTGGTTTCCGGATTTATAGCGAGGTATCCCGAACTCAACGTGGTCTGCATCAGGCACGAGACCAACCTTGGGAAAGGTGCAGCACTGATGGCAGGTATCGCCAGGTTGTCCGGAGACTATGTTGTTGTTCAGGATGCAGATCTGGAGTATGATCCTGAGGAGTTTAATCTTTTGTTAAAGCCCGTATTGGAAGGCCACGCCGACGTGGTTTACGGGTCGCGGTTCATTGGGGGAAATCCTCATCGTATTTTGTTCTTCTGGCATTCTGTGGGTAATAAGTTCCTTACTTTCCTGAGCAACATGTGCAATAACCTGAACCTCACCGACATGGAAACCTGTTACAAACTGATCCGGGCCGATATTCTTAAAGGGATTCAACTGAAGGAAAACAGGTTCGGATTTGAGCCGGAGGTGACAGCCAAACTGGCCAGGGTCAAAGGAATTCGAATTTATGAAGTAGGTGTGTCTTATTACGGCAGAACCTATGAAGAAGGTAAGAAAATTAACTGGAAAGACGGGTTCAGAGCCATTTATTGTATATTCAGGTATGGTTTGTGGAAGTAAGAACGGGGAGATCACGCTGTAGATCTGCTACTATGTACACGTGTCAATGCAAAACAGAATATTATTCTGAATTAAAGGTTGTTTTGTATAATAATACATATTTATTTTGTATTTTTTTCTGCTTTTTGTGCAGTGGAATACGTTTTCCCTGTATTTTTTGGAATAATATTTGGTTTCAAGGGCTGGCGCCGGGTGTAGCTGTAAGCTACACCCGGCGCCAGATCAGGTTTTAGTACTTCTATGGGTTAGCAATGCTCTTTTTTCTTGTTTCGGACCACACAGCGCCTGCCATAAGTAGCACCAGGAGTATAGACGTAACAAGGTCTACGGCATGGCCGGTTTTTATCGATACCGGATCAAATTTGAAAGTGATCGTATGTTTTCCAGCAGGTACCCGTAAAGCCCTGAGTACGTAATTGGCCCGGATGAGTCTGCCCTCTTTGTCATCTATTTTCACCTGCCATTCGTTCCTGACGTTGTAGTAGATCTCGGAGAAGACGGCCAGTTGTTCTGACTTGGCGTTTGTCTCATAGACCAGCTCATCCGGTTTATAGCTGACCAGCTTGATCGTATTGCCGGAATCCGCATGGATTTGCAAGCCTTCCAGGGCTGGGGCAAATTTTTTGTCGATGATGGCCTTGTCCAGCATTTTCAATGAATCCAGTGCTTTTAATTCTTCGTCGGCATTAGCCGCCAGGTCATAGCCTTTGACAAACCAGGCATTCCCGAAGGCATCCGGGTTGGGCATCACCGTCGGATTTCCCTGCTGGTCTCCAGTCAGGACATACTTTGTATTGAGCATATTCAATACATCAGGATTAGGGCGGCCGTTCATGAACTGATTTTCGATCAGCTCCTGGTAGCGTCTCAGTTTGGCGCCATGGTATCCTCCAATGGATTTATGTAAATAAGAAGCATCCGCACTTGACATGAAATTTCCTCCACGCTGATCAAGTACCCGGTAACTGAGATCTTTGTCTGCAAGAATTTGCGCATCCGCTGTGGATGGTTGCCTGACGGACTCGATCGCGAATTTTGATACAAAATCGTCGTTGTTCAGATAACGTTTCCCGATGCCAAACGTATCGGCAATCGTCAGAAGAAGGAGTCCGGCAAATATGAGGACAGGTTTCATTTTATTGTTCAGCCATAGCCATAGAAGTGCTGCCGACAATACAATGAAGAACAGGGATCGGAAAGCGTCATTTTGAAGCATGCTCTGACGGTCACTCTGGAGCGCTCTGAATAACTCATTGGCAAAGTTCTGATCCTGCGTCATCTGGGTGAAGTTCTGAATCACACCCTGGTCTGCAGCAGATCGGAAACCAAAAAACAATGTCGGCATGACACCCAGAATAAGGCAGATACCTGCTGTAAGGCCAAGAGAGATAAGGAATGGTTTTTGAACCTCCCTGAAGCGGCCGGTTTTTTCGCTCAGTTCTTTTACACATAATACCGCCAGAAGCACCATTAGCAGCTGCGCCAGCGACAGGACCATACTTACCGACCGGAATTTGTTGAAAAGCGGGAAATGATCAAAAAAGAAATAGTTGACCGAAGTGAAGTTCTTTCCCCAGGACCATACGATATAGAGCAAAGTGAAGCCCAATGCCCACCATTTCAGACGGCCCTTTACCAGGAACAGCGATAGTACGAAAAGAAAAAAGACGATCGCGCCGGCATATACCGGTCCGCCCACCAAGGGCTGGTCACCCCAATACAGAGGAAGGGGTTGTTCAACGAAACTCTTCGCATTGGCCTGATCCACTCCCCGGCCGATTAAGGTCTTATAAAGCGCTGACTTATCAGTAAGTGTTCCGCCTGACGCCCCCCCGTATAAGTTGGGGATGAGTAAGGTAAGCGTCTCTGCAATACCTACACTTCCGTAGTAGTAAGCGTAATCTTTGTCCAGGCCGTCGCTTTGTTTTGCAGAACCCTTCGCGGTAGGCTGTGTAAGCTCGGATTTTCCTCTGATGGTTTCTTTGGTGTAGTCGTAAGCATTCCATAAACGCGTGGTGTGATTGCTTACCGCAAGCGCTGCGCCCAGCGCGAGCCCGGAAAGAGCCAGCAACATGTTTTTTGTTTTACCTGCTTTGAACAACGTCCAGGCTTCCAGGATGACGAGTGCCGCAACACTCAGGCCGATATAGTAGGTGATTTGGATATGGTTGGCATACAGCTCAAGTGAAAGAAATAGCCCGGTGACGGCAGCACCGGTGAGCCAGTTTCGCCGGAAGGCCAGCAGTACCCCTGCAATAATACCCGGTGCATAAGCCACCGCCATAATTTTTGATACGTGGCCGGCTTCAAGGCTGACCAGGTTGAAGGAAGCAAAAGTGAAGGTGATGGCGCCAATCGCCGAAAGCCAGTAATGGCGGCTGAGTACAAAAAAAAGAAGATAGGCACTGATCAGGGAAACAAAAAAGATATCAACCGGAACCGGCAGCATTCCGTAGAGGTATCCCCCGATTTTATTGGAAATACTTGTGGGATAGTTTCCTGTTATCATGTAGGACGGCATTCCGCTGAACATGCTGTTGGTCCAGGCGGCCCATTCTCCCGTCTGCTCGTGATACTTCTTCAGTTCTTCAGCGGCCCCCCCCCCTGCCTGGACAATGTCATGCATTTTTAGCCGTTTTCCACTCAGAATCGGCGAAGAGTACAGGACTGAAATGAGCAAAAATCCAAGAATAGCAATGGCATGGGGTATAAACTGCTGCCAGGAAAACCGCTTGTTCATATATGGGTTATTTTGATTTGACTACAACTATTAAATTTCTGTAAAGACTTACAAATATAGAATGATTAGTGTATGTTTGGCTTAGAGAGACAGGGTGTCTGGCTCATATCGCTTCACTGAAAATGCATGACAGGTTGTATTTTTTTAGAAATACACGGTAATTTGCATCGCGGTAGTATATGATTCCGGATTTATTACCGTTAGTTACAAATTAAAACCAAAATTTTAAAAATACCCATAAATGAAAAGAATTGCAGTTTTTACTTCAGGTGGTGATGCACCGGGAATGAACGCCTGTATACGGGCAGTGGTAAGAGGAGCATTGTATCACAACATTGAAGTGTATGGTATCCTCAGGGGATACAGCGGTATGATAGCAGGGGATATCTTTCAGATGAGTTCTCATTCGGTCAGCAATATTGTGCAGCGTGGAGGAACCATCCTCAAGTCGGCCAGGAGCAAGGAGTTTATGACCATTGAAGGGCGTAAAAAAGCATACGAAAACCTGATCAAACATGGTATAGAGGGGCTTGTCGCTATTGGAGGAAATGGTACTTTCACCGGCGCCATGACTTTTTTCAATGAATTCGGACTTCCTATTGTGGGTGCGCCCGGAACCATCGACAACGACCTCTATGGCACCGATTATACCATCGGATTTGATACGGCAGTGAACACTGCGCTTGACGCGATCGACAGAATCCGCGACACCGCGAGTTCTCACGACCGTGTATTTTTTATAGAAGTAATGGGCAGGGACTCCGGATATATTGCTATTCAGTCGGGTATAGGAGGGGGAGCGGAAATTGTGATGGTGCCTGAGGTTCTTACCCCGGTTTCCGAGGTGATATCCATTCTGAAGCAGGGGTGGAGCCGTTCCAAATCTTCATCTATCGTCGTAGTAGCTGAAGGAGATGAGGAAGGGGGGGCCGCGGAGCTTGCCGACAAAATTAAGAAGCAGCTGGACGTCACTGACATTGATATGCGGGTGACCAACCTGGGGCATACTCAGCGGGGAGGAGCACCATCCGGTTCTGATCGTATTCTGGCGAGCAGATTGGGGCTGGGTGCGTTGGAAGGATTACTGGCGGGTGAAAGGAATGCCATGGCCGGGATCATCAATAATGACCTTGTCTATACTCCTTTTGAAGATACCATCCGTCTTCCGAAGCCCATCAACGAAGATCTTCTCCGTATGGTAAAGATTCTCAGCGTTTAGCAATAGCCCATCAGGGAGTAGATTGCATAACCCAGCAACTCATGCCATAGCAGGGTGAAATTTCCGAATGTTTGTCCGTCAGGAACAAACATTCGTTTGAAAGTAAAATGGAATTGCCCGCCATAAAAATCACACGGATAAGCGTCCGCTTTCAAGCCGGCTTTTTCAAAGCATCCTATTGACCTTTTTACATGGAATGCTGAGGTAATAAGCAGGATGTCGTCCCTGCTCATCGAATGATCACGCAGGAAATTGGCCGAGAACAGTGCATTCTCCCGCGTATTCCTTGCCTTGCTTTCCAGATAGATATCTTCTTTCGGTACACCCCAGGCTATCAGCAGCGCGCGGGATTGCTGCCCGTCGGATAGATTTCTTTTCAATCGTTTTTCGTGGTCTGTTCCACTGATCAGTATTTTGCGGATTTTTCCGGCCCGGTAGAGCAGATAGGTTTGCAGAAGGCGGTCAGCGTTGTCACCGGCTCCGGGGTGATCTGTGTCCAGTCTGTTTACTTGAATAATGCCACCCGTCAGCAATACCCCTGTTTCATAGCGTTTGGGTATATCGCGGATGTTTCTGGCCGGAGGCTCCCATCCGACAAAAGCCGAATTGACAATAAAGTTGTTGGAAAACGCGTAAAGAAGAAGAATGGCAGCAAGAATACCCCGTTTGCTTTTTGATTTTCGAAGCTTAAAAAGAGAGTAGAAAAGCAGTATAAACAGTAGGCTAAGCGGCATCAGGAGGAAATCGAAAGCCTTCGAGAAAAAATAAAACATCGCTGTTTCGGAGTTTGTGCTGTTTTCAAATTAAATTTACGTGTGTAGTTGCCGTATTTCAACCTCAATACTAATGAAAAAAAAGGTCTTTCTGATATTTATTGTTTTTGGTTTTGCGTTGAGCAAGGCGTTTTCACAGGGATATCGTATTGAGGCGACCTTAAAAGGACTTAGAGATTCAGCATGTGTGTTAGGGCACTACAGTTATACCAACACCTCTTTCGTGGCAAAGGATACCGCAATGCTGGATGCAGCGGGGAAGGTCGTCTTCCAGGGAAAAGCGGAGCTGCCGGGCGGACTTTATCTGATCCTTTTTCCGGACAAAACCAGGTGGGTCGAGGTGGTTTATTCCGGTAAGGAAACCCATTTCAGCCTGTCTGCGGATACCACTGATCTGGAAGGAACTATGGTTGTCAAAGGTTCCGAGGAGAATCGCCTCTTCTACGAATTTAACAAACGCGCCCGCACTTTATCACGTGAGATCGAGGCGCTTGATAAGAACCACAAGGCCACACAGGACAAGGCAGTGAAGGACGACCTGGAGCGAAAGATTGTTGAAAAGCAAAAGCAATTCAAAGCTGTCAGAGATCAGTTCATCAGTGACAATAAGGAGACCTTTGCCGCACGTTTTATCAGCGCGTCGCGGGCCCCTGACGTTTCAAATCCGCCAAAACTAAAGGATGGTAGTGAGGATCGGAACTGGGTTTACAATTACTATAAAACGCATTTCTGGGACGGCTTCGATTTTCAGGATGAACGTTTACTCAGAACCCCACTTTTGAGACCTAAGCTTGAACAGTATTTTCGCAACCTCGTCGTACAGGTTCCTGATTCTATATGTAAAGAAGCCGACAGGTTGATTGCCCGGGCTGAAGGCGCCAGGGATATGAAAACCTATCTGGTTTATTTTGTAACCAGCGAATATGAAAATAGCAAGGTGATCGGGACGGAGCCGGTGTTTGTGCGCATGGCGGAAAAATATTATCTCACAGGCCAGATGGAGCTCTCTGAAGACGGGCTGAAAAGAGTGAAGGAGCGGGTCGCCATCGCAAAGCCGCTTTTGCCTGGGAAAGTCATTCCGAACATGACTTTGTCCGACACATTGAAGCGTAATTTTACCCTGCATGGTATAAAGGCAGATTATATTGTTCTGTATTTGTATTCACCCTCCTGCAGCCATTGCAAAGAGAGCGTTCCGAAACTGCGGGCATTTTTTGACAAGAACAAGTCGCTTGGTGTGAAAGTGTTAATGGTGCCTACCGAGGAAAGTCCGGAAGAATGGAAAAAATTTATCCATACTTATAAGGTGACCGATATGATGCACGGATATGACTACGCACATGCTATTCCCTTTCGCAATCAGTTCGATGTATATTCAACGCCGACCGTTTATTTCCTGGATAAGGACAAGCGGATCATCACACGTAAGGTCCCTACTGACGAACTGGACGGCTTCTTTGCCTTTCACAGGAAAAAAATGGAGGAAGAGAAGTCGGCGAAAGCAGTGCCTGCGGGTAAATAAGGGAATATTTCCTTTATTTCATTTTCTTTCTTTTGGAGAGGTAGGTGGCCAGAACAGGCTCTATGCCTTCTGCGATATCGGCTTCGATGAATTCGATCCGGTATTGACCGCACTTCAATTTTAATTGATGATAATAATCTTTTATCGATTTCTGGTATTGTTCCCTGACATCGTTGGGCTGAAGTTTTATACTTTCACCCGATTCCAGGTCTACAAATTCGTAGGGACGGTCGTCAAATGAAAAGTCCTGTTCTGTTTTCCTGTCGGTGACGTGAAACAGCAGAACCTCGTGCATGTCATGTCTGAGATGTTGCAAACCTGCAAAAAGCTGATCAGCCTGTGCTGGGTCATCAAACATGTCGCTGAACAAAACGACAAGTGACCGCTTGTGGATCTGGCCGGCGATCTGATGTATCACTTTAGCGAGCGAAGTTTTTTTGCGTGCGGTGGGCTGTCTTAAAATCTTCTCCAGCTCCAGCAGGATTTTATGAACATGAGAGGGGGTTGACTTAACAGGTGTCTGGAACTCGATCGAATCAGCGAATACACACAGGCTTACAGCATCTTTCTGTTTATGGAGCATCCAGGCCAGAGATGCCGCTGCTAGTGTACTGAAGGTAATCTTCCCGTGGTTATGCTGCGGATAGTACATGGAAGAGGAGATATCCAGCAGAATATGACAACGCAGGTTGGTCTCTTCTTCGTACCTTTTCAGGAACAGGCGGTCGGTTTTGGCGAATACCTTCCAGTCGATATGACGTGTACTCTCTCCGGTATTGTACAGCCGGTGCTCCGCAAATTCGACAGAAAAACCGTGGAACGGAGATTTGTGCCTTCCGGTGATAAAGCCTTCGACAAGCTGCCTGGCCAGGAACTCGAGATTTCCGAATTCCTTTACGCTGGTGAGGTCCAAGCCCGGGCTGGTCATACGTGGGGATCAGGGGTTGGTTTCGGTGTCGGTAAAGAAAAGCGATTTGATTACCTCGTCGGATGAAGAAACCAGCTCTTCACTTATTTTCCCTTCGTGTCCCACTACCCGTATAGATACTTTTGCCACGCCCTGCGAGATCATTTCGATTTCTTTGGCTGCCGCTTTACTCAGGTCTATTGTCCGTGATTTGCTGTGAGGGCCTCTGTCATTTACCCTGACAATCACCTTTTTGCTGTTCGCAAGATTGGTGATTTCCAGCATCGTGTTCAGAGGAAGCGTTTTATGGGCAGCGGTAAGATTGTTGTTGTTAAAAACTTCACCCGAGGCAGTTCTTCTTCCGTGAAACCGGGATGAATAGTAGGACGCCATCCCATCGTGTACCTTATACAGTGTAGAAGCTGCGGTGTGGCCTGATTCATGGCCTGTAAGCGCCATGAGAAGAAAGACCAGAAATGATGGTGAACTCATACTTTAAGTTTAAATGAAACATTCGGCTAAAAAGGCTTAAGCAGTTCGCAAGAACAACCTGAGCCTTTGATATGGTCACTTCACAAGGGCAAATATAGAGGAAAAAATGTCAAATCATTTCATTTGCATGTTTTTGGAATATTTTAACTAAATATAGTTATGTTTTCTGAGTATGCCGGACTATTCCAGTTTAAGGAGCAAATGAAGAAATCTGCCTATCGCTTTTTTTAAAGCCTTGAAGTACGGAATGAAAGCTTGTTTTCGTGTGGTCATTTGCTTTGGGAAATGGTCGCGCCAAACAGATCCCATCTGATGAAGAGCTGAAAGTGCAGGGGGCGAACGTTTTTTTCTTTTAGCCAACTTTTTGCCGGTACAACAATGGCCGCGCCCACACCCAGCGGTCCTTTCCGGTAACCGGCATGAAACCGTCCTGTGAGAACAGATCTGCTGACCGCATGCCATTCCGGAGAAGTTTTGCGAATGAGGAACAGAGAATCGGTCCGGTTTGCATACTGGCTGCCTGTATAGTTAGTTTGAGCCATTTGTGCCCTGACAGGCCGTTCCAGGGCAGTGCCTGCGCCTGCTGTCCAGTTCTTTCCCATACGAACGCTGTATGCCAACCCGGCGGAAACTGTTGCTATCTTAGTGATCTGGTTAACCCGGTTTTCAAGCATGGAGTCGCCTGTTGGCTGTGGCGTTATGTGGTGAAATGGTTGTTTGGGTAGACTATACAGATTGAAAGCGGAGACGGATGCGGTTATTTCTCCACGCTTTCCTACCTGAGCCCTTGCCTGGAATTCGGGTAAAAGATGTACGCCGGTCATTTCGATCTTATTTGCCGTAAGCATCAGGTTTCTGGAGCCGTGTGCAGGCAGGTTTACTTTCCATAGGGCACTTGCTAAAGGTTGGAAACGTTTCGTTTGGCCGGGCCTGTCATACGTATCTTTGCGAGGGACGGCTGGTGGTTTGACAGCGGGTAGTTGCAGGAGCGCCGGCGGCTCCCACGTAGGATCGGATCCGGGTAAAAACTGCAAGCCGGCAGATCCCCCCTTCATTGCGGGTTGTTCTACAGCCGGGGTGAGTCTATGACGATTGTAGGGATCTGTTTTTTTTGCGGGGAGCGTGCGCTCAGGGTAAGAAGGTGTTGCGGGGGGCTTTCGGTTGTCCGTGTTTTTGCGATTCGCTGCTGCCTTCCGCGATTCTGTCCTGTGCTTTGAGGTTAGCTGACTATGTTCTTTCCGGATTTCAGGAGCTGCTTCTGAACTGCGGAAGCTGTCAGGGGAAAGGGTCGGTTTTCTCCGAAAGGGTGAGGAAGGTTCCCTCGCAGGTAAGTTGGATTGTGGCCTGACCGAGGTATCTAGAAGGTACGGTGTCATGAAATAAAGGAGGCTCGTCGTGAAGGTCAGCATCATTAGAAGGAAGAGGTATTTGTACTTCTTTGGGTTCGACGCAGTTCTTTGCTCCGGCATAGATTTTTCCAGCTGCTCTTTCATTTCGGCCCAGGCATTTTCAACCGGAACGGAAGGAGCGGGGTAGTGGTCGTCCGGTGACGGTATGTTAGGTTGATTGTTCTGAATCACGAGATTAAGATTGATTGCTTTTTCGGAGAATCCCCCGAAGTCTGTTCCTGCTTTCGTTCAAATGCCATTTGACAGATCCTTCCCTGAGACCAAGTTTGCCTGCGATTTCTTTAATGGAGAAACCTTCCAGGTAGAAAAGTGAGCAAACGACCCGCGTGGCGGGAGGGAGTTTGTCCAGACAGTCATATATTTCGTTCCATGCTGATGGTAAAACCGGCTCATTGTGGACGATTTCCGGAAACTGGTCAGTGAGTTCCAGGGAAATAAAGGAATTTTGATCGCGCACAAGTGTAAGCGCCGAGTTTCGCACGATCGTATAGATCCAGGGAAATAGTTCACCTTTGGATGCATCGTAGCGGTCTATGCTTTTAAATACCCTTAGCATTCCATTGTTAAGTGCCGTTTGTGCCTCATGGTCATGCGCGAAGAATTTTTTGCAAAGGGCAAACAAGGCAGGATAAAACTTATAGTAGAGTCTTTCCTGACAATGGCGGTCATTATTTCTACATCCGTTTAATAAGTCTTTGATTTGATTCATTTTAGATTTTATCCTGTCTACCGAAGGGCCTGTATAGATGCTTCCTGTTCTGAGCAGGGTAATCGAGGCCTTTGGGTTGATCTTACCTAGGCTTAGTCTTTTTATCTGTCATCAGATCAGGTATGAGATCCTGGGAAAATCCCTTCGTTTCATTTTGATATACCACAATCCGGGGGCAGAAGGTTGGGTGAGTTGGATAAATATAAATTTGTTTATATGATTTGTTGTAAACAATAATCTTTATACTTTAGCGTTCGGTTAAACTAAAAAAATAAACAGATAAGTGGAAGACAGAGAGAAAATTTACTCTAAGAGGGTTAGGGCAGGGAAACGCACGTACTTTTTCGATGTTCGCTCGACACGTTCTAACGACTATTACCTGACAATTACAGAGAGCCGCCGTCATCCACAAGGAGATGGATTTACGTATGAAAAACACAAGATGTTCCTGTATAAGGAAGATTTTGATAAATTCATTGAGGCACTGAAGGATACGGTTGATCACGTAAAAACCGAGTTGATGCCTGATTTTGACTTCGCTCAATTTGCACGCACGGACGAGTATGACGAGGTGAACGGTGGAAGCAGCACGGAGTTAAAATGGGAGTAGTTTCCTGAACCGCTTAAAGAAATTCAGCCTTCGGAGATCTCCGAGGGCTTTTTGTTTATTTTCGTAACTTGCGGCGAAATGAGCACAGGCGGGTGTCGGTCTGATCAGGCTGACTAAGCCGCAGGTCAACCTTGAGAATCCGGGATAAATGGTTCGCCGCTGCGACGGTTCGCCGTTGCGACGGTTCGCCTCAGCGGCTATATAGGGAAGGGTATAATTATGGGACTCAATTGGCTGTTAAACAGTCAACTGACTTTTTTTAAATCTGATGAGTGACAGTAAACAAAATGCAAAACCAATCATAGGGATTAGTATCGGGGACTATAATGGGGTAGGGCCGGAGGTGATTTTGAAAGCCGTTGAAGCGAATCAGCTGGCTAGCATTTGCCAGGTGGTGATTTATGGATCAATAAGGGTCTTGAACAAATACAAGAATGCCCTTCAAATGAAAGAGTGGCAGCTCCAGGGCATACAGAAAATTGACCAGGCAACGCCAAAGCACGTATGTGTGGTGAATTGCTGGAACGACCAGAAAACCGAGATAGAGCCGGGGAAGATTACTCAGGAGGCCGGTAAGGCTGCTTTCGCCGCTTTGGCCCGTGCAACCGAGGATTTGAAGGCCGGAGCCCTGGATGCGCTCGTGACCGCGCCTATCAACAAAGACAATATACAGAACGATGGTTTCAAGTTTCCGGGTCACACCGAATACCTGGCAGATGCTTTTTCGGTGCAGGATGCGTTGATGTTTATGGTGGCCGACACGGTGAGAGTCGGTGTCCTGACAGGTCATATTCCCCTGTCTCAGGTAGGCGAAAATATCAAAACAGAAAATCTGTCGCACAAAATCA
>CAZAVR010000034.1:0-15444 GCA_964488435.1 uncultured Cytophagales bacterium
TAAGAAGAGGCTATATAAATACCTCCGCCACTGTCGGCGCTTGTTAGCGTACCATTCACATTATAGTAGCCGGAAAGCGCGGCATTGCCTTCTGTCACCGTAAATCCGTCGAGTGTCGCCACCCCGACTGCTCCTGCACTTACTACTACATGACAAACGGCATTGTAGGTGCTACCACCGTCCACATAGGACTCATCCAGTTCACCCGACAAAATCGTCGGATTTCCTTTCCAATTGGTACGGCCGGCCAAAGAACCCTCTGTACCGTCAAATCCGCCGTACACAGCGACGTCTCTGACCAACACGAAGGAGTTTAATACGGAAAGGTTGTCTCCTGAGGCATCGCTGTGCGTATACATCGGTTTATAAGTGCCTTTTGCTACCCAAATCTGGAGCGGATTGGCCCCATTCCATGAACCTCCGGACTGGTTGTCGCGAGCCCATTTCAAGGCAGTGGCCAACTCAGGTACCGCGTTCGTCCAGGAAGAACCCGATCCGTCACCTGAAGCGCCCTTTTTTACGTAAATCACGTTGGAAATCGGTGTGATCACCTGCGAAAAAGCCGACAAAACAGCAAAAAAAACATAACATGTGGATAGTAATAGAATCTTTTTCATCTGAAAACCTACGTTTGATTAGTGTGAAAATCAGGCAGTTCAGAAAGACATCTATGAGAGCGCTATATTTATGCTTTTCATAGGCGCATTATATTATACGTCTTGGTCATCTGCCATTAACAAGACAAAATTACGCCTCCCTGCTTGCGGAAACGGTCAGGGAATACCTAGAAATCGGGTATAGGGAAACCTGTATTTTGTGTATATGGTCATCTCGACTAAGGCCCCTTTTGGGGCCGCATGGACTGGCCGTCCGCGACTGGCCGTCCGCGACTGGCCGTCCGCGACTGGCCGTCCGCAAGAGATCTCCTACGCACCCGCCCGTCATCTCGAGCGAAACGAAGTGAAGTCGAGAGATCTCCTATTATTTATGTAATGTGCAGTACGAATAGGATCCCTCCACGTTGGTCGGGATGACGTCTCCACTTCGGTCGACATGACACCTGCGTGTTGGTCGACATGACACCACAACGAATCAGACCTCGTTCGCCACTTTGGCAAACTTATTCCGATATTCTATAGGTGTCAGTCCCGTGATCTTCTTGAAAATATCCCGAAAGGCTTTGGTATCGGTATAACCCACATCGAACATGATTTCAGTCACGTTCCGTCTCGATGCTTCAAAATGCTTTTTGGCAGCCTCTATCCTCACCCGCTGTATATACTCTATAGGGGTATTGTTGGTCGCTTCCTTGAATTTCCGCTCGAATGTTCTGCGGCCTGTGTTGATCAGCTGGGCCAGCGTTTCAATCGATATGTTATCACAGTAGTGTTTTTCTATATAATCCTGCACTTTCTGAATATCGTCATCGCCGTGATTGCGCTGACCTTTGAATATCGCAAACTGGGATTGGCTGTCTCTTCCGATATCCAGGGCGAAGTATTTTGAAATCATAACGGCCGTTTCCCGGTCGGAAAACTTTTCCACCAGGTAAAGGATCAGGTTCCATAAACTGCTGGCTCCCCCACTGCTGTATATATTGTCGTGTTCGGTGATGATGGCGCCGTCCTCGACTTCCACATCCGGGTACCGCTCTCTGAACTCGCTGACATACGCCCAGTGCGTCGAACACTTCTTACCACTAAGCAGACCCGTCTCCGCCAGCAAAAAAGCGCCGACACACAAACTGGCCAGACTCGACCCATTCTCGTGCAGCTTTTTGAAATAGGGGATGGCCTCCGCGTTGGCCTGAATACCCCTGCCGGCATCACCAAGTGTGGGTGGTATGATCAGCAGATCGGTTGAGGTAACATCTTTGAGCAGACGATTGGTCCTGATCGTGTATTCGCCGTTGTTTGCGGGTACATTGGCCTGTAAACCCACGTATTCCACCTCGAAAACAGGCTTTTTACCAAATGCAGTCAGGAACTCATTGGCGGTATGGAAGGTTCTGAAAGGCGGCGTAACGGCCTCAATTACACCATATTCTGGCACAAAGACGGAAATCTTCATATTAAATCGCTATATTAAACCGAAAGATAAAAATAGTTTTGTCACAATCCACCCCTGAAATTGTCATTTTCACTACAGCCCTCATTTAATTGCCCGTAGTAATTTTGAATCGTAAAACTTACAAAGAAACTAAACGACATAAAACAATGGCACAAGTAACCAAAATCACCGTAGACGCAACCGTCAATGCCCCCGTAGCAAGAGTTTGGGATGCCTGGAACACGCCGGCCGACATTATGCAATGGAACAGCGCGGACCCAAGCTGGCACTGTCCTTCCAGTGAGAACGATCTGAGGCCGGGAGGCAGCTTCAAAAACAGGATGGAAGCCAAAGACGGCAGCTTCGGTTTCGACTTCGAAGGCGTCTACGATCAGGTAGAAACCCATAAGGTCATCACCTACACCATGGGCGACGGAAGAACAGCCACTACCCTTTTTACCGCACAAGGCGACCAGACGCACATAGCCACCACCTTCGACGCAGAATCAGAAAACGATCCCGAATTTCAAAAGCAGGGCTGGCAGGCCATAATGGACAGCTTCGTGAGATACGTAGAATCTAAATAACCTGCAAACCCTCAATAAAATTTTCAATAAAGACATGAAAAAGAACAAAATCATCTTTTGGGTTGCGACCGTCATCATCGCCCTCTGGGAAGGCGTAATGCCTCTGGGCACCGTACTGTTTGCACCGGAATATGTAAATATGGGGACCAAGCCCCTAGGTTACCCTGACTATTTCGCCTACGCCCTTATTATCGCCAAAGTACTCGGCGTAGTAGCCATCACTTACCCCGGAACACCGGCCAGGCTAAAGGAATGGGCTTACGCGGGTCTCAGCTTTACTTTGATCTTTGCCTTTATCAGCCATGCCTGTGTAGATCAGATTGTCAGCTATATGCTCATGCCACTGACGTTCCTGGCTATCCTCGCTGTTTCCTACGTGTACAATCGTAAAATACACACCGATGGCAAAGACTGACTTTCAAAGTATCGACGCCTACCACGCAACCTTCAGCGGTGAATCTCTGGCTCGGATGCAAACCATCCGCGAGATTATCCACGAGCTGGTCCCGGAGGCAGAAGAAAGCATCAGCTACCAGATCCCTTGCTTCAAATACAAGGGTGGCTACCTGATCTACTACGCCGCTTTTCCAAAGCATGTTTCCCTGTCGCACCCATTCAGCGCTGCCTTCCGGGAACATTTTCAGAACGACCTGGAAGGATACAAAACCAGTAAAGCGGTAATCCAGCTACCCACCGACAAACCACTGCCGGAAGCCCTGATCAGGAGAATCATTGCCTTTAGGAAAAAGGAAAACGAAGAGAAGAACAAAAGTGTCAAAAAATAGAAATAGTACTCACGTTTCAATCTAAACAACATGGAAAATAATTCAGTATCCCTGCACAGGGTCATCAAAGCAAGTCCTGAAAAAGTATTTAAAGCGTTTTCGGACCCCGTCGCACACGCCACTTGGCTACCGCCCTATGGATTCGTATGTACGGTCCAGGAGATGGACTTTCGCCTGAATGGAAAATTCCACATGACCTTCATCAATTTCAGTACCGGAAACGGACATTCATTCGGTGGTACTTACCTGGAGATCCAGCCCAACGAGCGGATCAAATATTCCGACAAGTTCGACGACCCCAATCTGCCTGGTGAAATGACCACCACCGTTACACTGAGGCAAGTATCGTGCGGAACTGAACTCAGCGTGCTGCAGGAGGGCATCCCCGACGTAATCCCTACCGAAATGTGCTACCTGGGCTGGCAGGAGTCCCTGGAAAAACTAATGAAGCTGGTAGAACCCGAAATCCCGGACGCTTAAGTGATCGGCTATGAACGGACCTGACGGTGGCAAATTTGTGAGTGCTGTCTTCATTACCTTTTCCGGTAACTGCAGGAAAGCACTCACTTACTACCAAACCTGTTTTGGCGGCTCCCTCCTGTTTGACACTTTTGATAAGGCGCTGGAGGGCTATACCGACCTGCCCGTCATCAGCGGCTCCCTTGTCTCCGACCGCATTGTGATATACGGCTCCGACCTGGTCCACGACGAAGGCCGCACCCTCGGCAACTACCTGTCCATCTTCCTCCCCTGCAAAAACACATCGGAACGACTGTCCCTGATCGATAAGCTAAAATCGGGCCGAAGGAGTGCATCTGTCGGCGATACGGATGATCAAAGGCTTGTGGAGATAACGGATATATTTGATGTGCGGTGGGTGTTGGGGATATAGAGGGGTCCGACAAGGGACACGGATATTCATTTTTAGCCACTAATGCACGAATGTTATTTTTGATCTGAATCCGTGGCTGACTGATGTGGCTCAATTCGGAACAGGGACACGGATAATTATTTAGCCAACGATGCACGGGTGTTTTTTTGATCTGTGCATCCGTGGCTGACTACATACGAATACTTACATTTCACCCAAACTATCATTTTCTAATTATTTTTCATAATCTGTAATTATTTTTCATATCTTCGGATAATTGAATTTCAGGAAATTACATGGAAAATAATTTTAATTCACCACTTATAACGGTTTTTCAGGAACGCATCACTCCTGAAGACGGCTATCCGGCGGGATATGCCAGTATCCTGATTATTTAGCCACTAATGCACGAATGATTTTTTTTATCTGTGCATCCGTGGCTGACTATGTGGTTAAACTATTTGGAAAACTCAAAAACATTCCGTATCTTTTTAAGATATAGCAGTCGCAACCATTTGCAAATCAAATAGTTTTCGAGCAAAAGCAGAGTTGACTTTGGTTAACAAGAGTACCCCGTCGTTAGTAACTCGCTTGCTGCGCTTACCCATCCGAAACAACATTCAATTTTCACCAATGGAAAAATACTTTTTGAGAACCTTACTCTCACCATCTTTCTTGGAAATATCTGCTGCCGAGTTTTCGGCGGTCAAGAAAGGCATGGAAAAACTGCACGCGCTTCTGAAACTTACGGAAAACTATGAGATGGTAGTTGAAAGTTTTAAGGACTTTGAGCAGGCCAAATTTTCAGAAGAGTTGAGAAGCACTCTTTATCGCCGGGAAGACTATCAATGGACATACCATTGCCGGCTTGCTTTAAACACAAGGCTATATGGATACCTCTCTTCGGCCAGCTACTTTAATGATTCGGCCAATAAAATCCTTAAGAAGCTACTTTCCAGGGAAGAGATAGAGCAATTCAAGAAAAAAAGAAGTGAAATAGCAGACTCAACTTGGGGCTACAGGTTTTCGGAAAGCCTGAGAAATTACGCGCTCCATTATGCAACGCCAATTCATATTATTGGATTCGGGATGCGTTGGGATGGCGATCTTGCTTCTGAAGACGCTCATCTTGTGCGGAACATGCAATTGTCTATTCCAAAGCAGGCTTTGCAAAATGATAGGGTTTTTCAAAATTCGGTTCTGGAAGGGCTGCCTGATCCAGTGAATATTCTAGCCGCTATTCGAAGTCACATGGAAGGAGTATGGATGCTTCACACGTATTTGACCGAGAAACTTTCAGCTACCGCCACTACCTCCCGAGAAAATATAAATCGAGTGCTGCAAAGCTTCCCAGACAAGAAAATTTCCTATCTCAAAGCTATGCATGAATCTTCGGGAACGATCGTTGAAGAATTTCCTATCCTATTAAAATGGGACGACGTCAGGATCGCAAGGATTAAAAAATTGGGAAACCTGAAAAATCTCTCCAAATCGTACATTTCCGGTAAGCTTTAAAGTCATTCGATCCGACTAACCCACATAGCCCGAAAGTTTCAGGACTTCCTAAGCCTTATCCCCGTTTTCGACGTCAGATAGCGTCGGACATTTATGACTAAACTCAGCCGCGGCAAGAAGAACCAGACACCCACCTACCCTACTTCCCCACCAACTTCTCCAACCTTGCCATCATCTGATCCTTCTCTTTCAGCATCCGCTCATAAAGGGCGATTTTCTCCTCATGGAGTTGAAGTAACTTGTCGATGGGGTTGAAAGTACATTGATAATTCATAGCAACCGGAGCTGCCACGGCATTGTCTTTGAAATCGCTAAAGGTGTTGGAGACGATACTTAATACCTGTTCCTCATCAAAATTCCGAATAGCCTCAACAGGTATCTTCAATACCGCCGAAACCTGCTTGAGAATGCTCTCTTCGATCACTTCCTTTTGCTCAAGGAGCGATACCCGCTGCTGGTTCCAGTCCTCGCCCAGCTCCCAGGCCAAACCTTCCTGTTTGAGATTAAAAAGCTCTCGGAACCGCTTGATGTTGCGGCCTTCATGTATTTTCTTGCGGTCAGACATAGTTGTAGGGGTTATGAATGCAAGATAGAGGTTTCAGGCGGAATTGCAGTGGGTGGGGTTACCTCAAATTCGGAGTAAGTGGTTATTTTGCCACTAATGCACGAATGATTTTTTTTGATCTGTGAATCTGTGGCTGAATGATGTGGCTTGACTCGAACCCGTGACACGGATAATTATTTGGCCACTAATGCACGAATGTTTTTTTGATCTGTGAATCTGTGGCTGAATGATGTGGCTGGACTCGGACGCGCGACACGGATATTTATTTAGCCACTGATGCACGGATGATTTTTTCAATCTGTGAATCTGTGGCTGACTATGAGGCTAAACTCGGACCCAGGGACACAGATGTTTTTTTTAGCCACTAATGCACGAATGTTTTTTTGATCTGTGCATCCGTGGCGGACTATATCTCTGACAATGTGGTTAAACTATTTGGAAAACTCAGAAATATTTCGTATCTTCTAAGATGTGGCCTTTACAAGTGATACACCCTGCATAAAAGTTAGCATGGCCGAGAAATAGCAAGGTTGACCCTTACACCTGATGGAGCGCCTCGCGGATACGGGCTACGTAGCTAACTGTAACCTCCGCGGCGGCGGCAATTTGCTCGTCACTAAGTCCGGTCGATTTAATGAGATTGTGGACGATTTTTTCGGTCCTTATTCTATCGCCTTCTTCCAAACCAATTTTTTTTCCTTTCTCAACAAAAACGTCTGCTGTCGTCATAACATTTGTTTTTATGTTTGCTGATACTTCTTCCATGAGTTCAGTTATCTGATCTTCTTCTAACTCACTTACTTCAAATGTATAGATATACAGTGGGATTTGCAAGTTCTCTGCAGCTCCGGATGCCAACGAGAGAATAGTAGGAATCCAATTAAAGAGATCCGCTTTTAACCGACTGTACTTCAACGCCAGCATTGAAGCTTGAAGGAATTTGTTCTCTATTGCTTCTATTTGTACATCAGGAATTTCACCAAGGTCGTGGTAGACATAGTCGTATTCCG
The DNA here is from genome assembly GCA_964488435.1 of uncultured Cytophagales bacterium. Classification (GTDB taxonomy): domain Bacteria; phylum Bacteroidota; class Bacteroidia; order Cytophagales; family Spirosomataceae; genus JBEBSO01. The sequence continues at coordinate 7,383 of CAZAVR010000034.1, forward strand.
GAATGAAACAGCGTAACTCTTGGTTCAGATTCTCAAAAAATTTAACGAGCGTGCGGTATGGCCACCTCTCTCTCCCGTGGTAAAGCAAAACCGGTATAATGGGCGATACCCTTCTATCTCCCTTGACTTGCTTTAAATATCCCGACACCATATAGCTAAGCAACTGTATCGGCGTGAATTTCTCCGGTTTGCTTTTGTGCTCCAACAAGAGAGAAATCTTCAGATCCTCACTGCTATCCTTCACACGACAAGAGTATACGATGTCACTGATCGTTTTTCTCAACTCTTTGGAGACGTAAGTATCATCCAGTTGAATAAGTGATGATAAATCGAGCAAACCGGCGATGTTCTTAGGCAGACATGTCTTGAAGTAGGCAATTGCAATCTCATGATCAGAGAGAATAGATTTCAGGAATTTATCATGTATAGAGGTAATATCGGTCATGATGTGTGTATAGCTTGTGAATGGCAAAGGTCGGGATTTTTAAGTGGAATTGCAGTGGGTGGGGTTACCTCAAATTCGGAGTAGATGGTTGGTTGGCCACTAATGCACGAATGTTTTTTTTGATCTGTGCATCTGTGGCTGACTATGATGCTAAACTCGGAAGCAGGGACACGGATATTTATTTAGCCACTAATGCACGAATGTTTTTTTTTAATCTGTGAATCTGTGGCAGAATGATGTGGCTGGATTGGGACCCGTGACACGGATAATTATTTAGCTACGAATCCAGAATGAAGTTCCTATTCGTGCATTCGTGGCCAAATTTCTCTCTCTCGGAACACACTATCCGTGGTTTGGCCAAACTATTTTGCAAGCTGAAGATCCGCTATACTTTTGATCCGGTTACGTTCCAGGAAGGCGTCAATGGTTTCAAAATGTTCGATCACACGTTTGTCTTTGAACTCAAAAACCTTCTCGGACAAACCCCTGAGGAAATCGCGGTCGTGGGAAACGAGCACCAACGTACCATCAAAGTTTCTCAATGCTTCCTTCAGAACGTCCTTTGACTTCAGATCCAGGTGGTTGGTAGGTTCATCCAGAATCAACAGGTTAACGGGCTCCAGCAGCAGCTTTACCATGGCCAGCCGTGTTTTTTCTCCACCCGACAATACGCTTACTTTTTTATCGATATCATCGCCTGAAAACATAAAGGCTCCGAGAATATTCTTGATCTGGTTCCTTACTTCTCCCTCGGCCACCTCGTCTACCGTCTGGAAAATGGTCAGGTTTGGATCCAATAACGACGCCTGGTTTTGGGCGAAATATCCGACCTTGACATTATGGCCAAGCTGGCAGGTTCCGTCCACGCCGATTTCACCCATGATGGCCTTGATCATCGTAGATTTACCTTCACCGTTCCGTCCTACAAATGACACCTTTTCTCCTCTTGAAATAGTCATGCTCGCATTTTTAAACACGACGAGGTCACCGTAAGATTTTGAAACGTCTTTCACGGTAACCGGGTAATCCCCCGACCGGGGCGAAGGCGGGAAACGAAGTTTCAGGGCGGAGTTGTCGATCTCGTCAATTTCAATGATCTCGAGTTTCTCCAACATGCGCTCACGCGAGGAAACCTGGTTGGTTTTGGAATAGGTCCCGCGAAAACGTTCAATAAACTGCATATTATCGGCGATCATCTTCTGCTGTTCCTGGTAAGCTTTCACCTGATGTGCCCTTCGCTCTTCACGCAATACCAGGTAATGTGAATAATTGGCCTTGTAATCGTAAATTCGACCCATGGTCACTTCGATCGTACGGTTGGTGATATTGTCGATAAAGGCACGGTCGTGGGAAATCACCATGACTGCTTTGGCCTTGTTCACCAAAAAATCTTCCAGCCAGATCACAGACTCAATATCAATATGATTCGTAGGCTCATCGAGCAGAATAAGGTCCGGTTTTTGCAACAGGATCTTGGCCAGCTCAATGCGCATGCGCCAGCCCCCACTGAATTCCTTGGTTTGCCTTTGAAAATCTTCCGGTCTGAATCCCAGTCCTTTCAGGGCTTTTTCAACCTCCGCATCATAGTTGACCTCATCAAGCTGGTAATATTTTTCGCCCAGTTCGGTCACTTTCTCGATGATCGCCATGTACTCGTCACTGTCGTAATCTGTGCGTGTTTCGAGCGCCAGATTCAGTTTCTCCATTTCGGCACGCATCTCAAAAACCTGCTTGAAAGCTTTGGCTGCTTCTTCAAAAACGGTGCAATTATCCTGGGTTAATAAATGCTGCGGTAAATAGGCGATAACCGCATCTTTTGGCACGCGCACATGCCCACTCGTGGCTTTCTGCTCACCGGCAATAATCTTCATCATGGTGGACTTCCCGGCACCATTTTTACCCATAAGGGCCACTTTGTCGGTGGGATTTATGACGAAAGAAACATCGCTAAAAAGGGTAGAACCGCTAAATTCAACGGCCAGATTTTCAATTGTAATCATCTTATCACTGTTTGAAGCCGCAAAGGTACGATTACGGGATGGAAAGCAACAAAAAAAGTCAACTTTTGATATGCTTTAGTATTTTCACTTCCCTCAAAAAAATATTCACACCAATCAGGCCCGACACACCGGATTCAGGCCCTTAGATAAAATATCAAAAATCATTTCCTTTCAATTTACTATTCATTAAATTGGATCAGTATTATCAACTCCAAATAAAGGATTACCATGGATCACCCATCTGACAGGTCAATTCTTTTTGCATCCTTCTTTATTTTCTTGTTTTCACTGCAGGTCAGTGCCCAACAGACATTTTTATACGGGAGTTTTGGCAAACTAACGATGTATGTGCCGAAGGAAAAGCCCAGAGCATTGGTTTTGTTCGTTTCCGGAGACGGGGGCTGGCAGTCCGGGGTCATCAATATGGCCAGATTCCTGGCCGGGCAGGGCGCACTGGTAGCGGGCATTGATGCCAAACATTTTGTTGTTTCAATGGCCAACTCTAAAAAGGACTGCTCCTATCCGGCCGCTGATTTTGAACAGCTCAGCATGGCTTTGCAAAAGAAATACAGGTTTGAAAGTTACCAAAAGCCTATATTAGTCGGCTATTCATTTGGAGCCACCTTTATCTATGGCCTGATCTCCCAAGCTCCTGCCGGTACTTTCCGGGGAGGTATCGCACTTGGGTTTTGTCCGGATATAAGTATTCCGAAACCACTCTGTACTGGCAATGGCCTCGCCTGGCACGTCCTGAAACCGGGAAAAAGCTATTATCTGGAACGTACAAAACAACTGGCTGCTCCCTTTTGGGTGCTCAACGGAACAAAGGACCGAACCTGTCCCTTTGACGCCACTTTCCATTTTCTCAAAGGCATGGCCAACGCCCGCCTCCTGCCCCTGCCCAAAGTGGGACACGGCTTCTCTGTTGCCGATAACTGGCTGCCTCAGTTCAGGACGGCCTTCCTCAAATTAATTGAAACAGGGCAATCCCCCCAAAAAAAAGACAGCGCGCTAAAAACAGATATGCCTATTGAAATCGTAGAGCCGGGGCAATATGCTAACGAGCTGATGTTTATGATATCCGGGGACGGCGGCTGGACCAGCTTTGACCAGAAACTCGCCAGAGCCTTTGCAAGTAAAGGCATCAGGGTTGTCGGCCTGGATGCGCAGAAATATTTCTGGAACGCCAAGACTCCGGAGCAAGCCACCCGCGACGTAGCCAATATCCTCACCTACTACCAGGAAAGGGAGCCCGGCATCACTTTTTCGATAATGTGTTATTCCTTTGGAGCCTCTGTGAGTCCCTTTATAGCCTGCAGGCTGCCGGAAAGACTGAAAAAGGCAACCACTGGACTTGTCCTCCTGTCGCCCGATGACCGTACCGATTTTGAGATTCATGTGACCGACATGCTGAGCATTGGTAATCGTACCAAACCATTTGATGTGATATCGGAGCTGAGAAGAACGAACCTGCGCAAACTTTGCATTTTTGGTAGTGAGGAAGCTAGCGGCATCACGGCGAAATTCAGGCAGACAGGAGCTATGGTGGAAACCCTTCCAGGCGGACACCACTTTAGTAATGACTATGAAGCCATCGTCTCAAAAGTAAGGAGTTCTATATCCACCAGATAATTTAGTTTAGGAATACTGCAAAATCCTGATTATGAAAGTTTCGTTCAAGGGCAGAAATTACTATTTTAAGGAAATCCTCGCCTTTTTGTTTCTTTTGGTAGCTGTATATTTTTTCAGGAAGCAGCGGGACGAACTACAGCAATCTGCACAGATAATCGGACACGCCAGGTCGGCATACATTCTGTTGGGGCTATTGGTGACCACTGTATATGTGACCCTGCATGGGTTGATGTATGTCTATTCCTTCAGGGCAGTGCAGGCCCGGATCACACTTTCAGACGGCATAAAATTATTCCTGAAAAGAAATTTTGTCAGCGTATTCCTACCTGGTGGCGGAGTAACTTCATTGGCTTTTTTTTCGGGAGATATTGAAAAGAAGGGAATCAGCAAGACCAAAATCGGTTTTGCCTCCTATCTCTTCGGCGTGGTAGGTATCGCCTCTCTGGCAATCATCGCCCTGCCCGTGCTGGGCTACCTTGCGATGGCCAATGGAGCTTCCGAAAGCAGTTGGGCGGCGCTGGGGTGTCTGCTTTTTCTCCTGGTGCTTCTGGTACTGGCTACCCAATCCTTTTTGGCAAAACGATGGGTTTTCAAACAACTCCATAAGCTTAGTCCGCAGTTCGAGGGTATGGTCGAGGAAATAAGCACTGGCTTCTTCTCTCTACGTAAAGCAATGCTAACCGTGATCTGTTCACTGGGGGTTGAACTCTGTGGCATACTACACCTGTATATCGCCGCGAAGGCATTGGGAGTTCCGGCAGGGCTGGAAAGCTGTATCGCCGGCTACGTGATTGCGACGTTGTTCTTTGCCATTTCCCCCTTCCTCAGGGGATTGGGCGCTGTGGAAGTATCGCTCATCTATGTACTTAGATCATATAGTATCAGCAATATCGATTCCATCTCCGTTGCACTGCTCTACCGGGTATTTGAGTTTTGGCTGACGCTGCTGGCCGGGCTGGTGGCGTTCGGATTTTCACGAGGCAATATCCTACTACGTATTCTCCCCGCCGCACTCCTGGCCGTTCTCGGAGCAGTCAATATCATATCGGTGCTCACGCCCCCCCTGGCCGGCAGACTACATTTTCTACAGAGCTTTTTGCCGCTTGAGACGATACACCTGTCCAACATGGCCACGTTAATTGCCGGAATATTACTTCTCTGTTGTGCGGCGTTCCTTTTAATGGGCCTGCGGAATGCCTGGAAACTCGCGCTGCTATTGAGCTTCACTTCTCTGGTCGGACACCTTTTTAAAGCCATAGATTACGAAGAAGCCTCTCTGGCACTTTTGAGCATCACTGTACTATTGGCTACCAGAAAAGACTACAGGGTAAAAAGCGATCCGGGGATAAAGAGTTTCGGCCTGCAAAGCTCACTATTGATTCTGCTCAGCGTGCTGGTATATGGGGTTGTTGGTTTTTATTTTCTGGATTATCACGACTTTGGTGCTGATTTTTCCCTGTTGGGATCTCTGGAAGCTACGCTGCGGAGCTTTTTACTGCTTCCCGCCGATCCGGAGCCGCTGACAAAGTTCGCCTCGGGATTTGTCCTGACGATCAATTTGCTGGGCCTAATATCCATGGGCTTGCTATTATACGCTTTCCTCAAACCATTGATCTTCCTGACGAAAACCCAAGAGGAAGAGGTGGAAAGAGCCAGAGAGATATTAGTGCGCTATGGACACTCCACGGATGACTACTTTAAGACCTACAATGATAAGTACTTTTTCTTTGGTATTGACATTGATGGCTTCATAGCCTATAAGGTAGCCGGGGGATTTGCAGTTGCATTGGGGGAACCTGTTTGTGCCGGGCACTCCAGGGAAACAGCGCAACTTCTCACAGAATTCGAGCAATTCTGTCGGGACAACGGCCTGAAACCCGTATACTATCGGATAGATGGTCATATTCGCGATATCTTCCAGCGGATGGGGAAGAAGTTGCTGCCGATCGGCCAGGAGGCCATCGTAGATTTTGCTACATTTACTTTAGAGGGAAAGGATAAAAAATCTTTGCGCAATGCATTGAATGCGTTGGAAAAAAAAAGCTTCCATACCGTTGTCTATCAGGCGCCGATCAAAGATGGCCTCTTGCAGCAACTGAAACTTGTATCTGATGAATGGCTCCAGTCGCTGGAAAGAAAAGAAATCACCTTTTCTTCCGGCGTATTCGATTGGAAAGAGCTTAAAGAGCAAACTATTATCACAGTCGAGAATGAAGAGGGGAAGATCGTCGGATTTTTGAATATCATACCGGATTACACCCCGAAAGAAGGCACCTATGACCTGATCAGAAAAACTGCCGATGCTCCCTCTGGCGTCATGGACGCCCTGATTGTCAGACTGATCGGTCATTTAAAGGAAAGCGGATTAGAACAGCTCAATATGGGCATGGCTGCAATGGTGGGCATAGAAAAACCCAACGACACTCCGGAGTGGGCGGTAAAGTTTGCCTACGAACGCCTCCGGCAATTCCGGCACTATCACGGGCTCTTTGAATTCAAGGACAAATATGCTACCCGCTGGGTGGACAAATATCTGGTTTATGATAACCATTACGATTTGCTTTCCATCCCCTTGGTCCTGACCAGGGTTATGAAGCACAACAAGAAAACTCAATAATATAGTCACTAGTGGTTCTCCTCCTCGCCGATAGTGGATCGGAGATCAAACAACAGCCACTGCTTTTGGCGGATAGCCTGCTCGTTGTTGCGCAGCAATTGCAGGAAATCAGCTACACCCAAAGGCTCGTTGCCATTGCCATGTATCAGCACGATGCTTCCTGTCACAGGCTTTTGCCCTTTGGCCAGCCAGGCGTCGCTCCCAATAGGAATAAGGCCATAATCAATGATCCTGTCCACTAATATACGATTGGAGACCAGTCCGGGAAACCTAAAAAAAACAGAGGGTACGATCCCATGCCCAAGCATAGCCTTTTCGTTTTCCAGTACCTCCACGTCCAGATCGGTACCCTGTGCCAGCAGAAAGTTTTCCCTAAGCGCTAAGCCAGGTTGATAGTAATGATGATAACTGTGATTGATCCAGGTAATAGCAAGCTGTTTTTGCCTGACCATACCCAACAGCCAATCTATGTCATCCGGATGGTTCAACATGAACTTTCCGGAAATAGAAATACCTACCGGTACAGGGATTTCTATATTTTTAAGTCCCTCGATCAGGGAAGTAAACACCACGCGGTCGAGCGGCTTTTGCGAAGGGCAGAGATCTATGGTGAGCGTGATACCCTTTTCAAAAGGATAGCCATGGGCAATCCCGGCGTCCTGCAGGCTTAAATCCCGCCTTTTTGCATCCATCAAAGCTTTGATGTAGGGACTGTTAGCATAAGAAACCTGCAGCTTTGTCCAATCGCTGGCCCTGGCATCAACGCCCTTGACCGGTATAACCGAAGTCACCATAGTTTTCATATCTGCAACCAGGTAAAAAGAGTTTTCCTCCTTTTGAAAAGATCGCAGCAACAATAAATCCTTTTCATCCACTCTGGCAATAGCCAGCATACGGGCATAACCCGAAATATGCTCTGAAGACTGCCCAAACGCGACAAAGGGCAAAAACAAAATGAGAAAAAAGATTCTTCCTGACATGATCCGTACCTTTGAATAAAGTTAATGCTACAAGAAAATCATTGACATCAATCCGATCAATATCTCCAGAAAAAAAATACCAATTAGCGTTAAATTTTATTTCATATAATTTGTTTAATTTCAATTGCTTAAGGAACTCTGTGAAATATTTGTTAAAAAAATTTTACGCATAGCTTTGCATCATATCACAAAAGTCCTACTTTTGCACCACGTTAAACGAATGAGAGACGCAAACGGCGGTAAAAATTCAAATTAGTTAAGACGAATTTCTACCGGGTTTTTCAAAAGTTTAACAGAGACAAAACGATGTTTCTGAGATAATTTTGAAGATATTGATTCCGTAGCTCAGCTGGTAGAGCAATACACTTTTAATGTATGGGTCCTGGGT
>CAZAVR010000035.1:0-15367 GCA_964488435.1 uncultured Cytophagales bacterium
TGACGTAGGAAACTCGGAAACGGGATACATGAGTAAGAAAGCCTATCTTATCGCCCAGGACTTTCCTCCTACCGGAGATCCCGCCCACTCCGGGAAAAATGAGATCAAAATGAGATATGGCATGCTTTTGTTATGGTATGCGGAAGCTGCCAATGAAAACGGCAATATACAGGCGGCCACAGATGCCCTGAATAAAGTACGCCGTCGGGCGCGACAAGGCAAAACCGATGTGCTTCCGGATGTACTCACGAACGACAAGGCGGTTATGCAGGCAAGAATATGGCAAGAGCAGCGCGTAGAGTATGCCATGGAAAACCACCGCTTCTTCGACCTTGTCCGTCAACAGCGGGCAGGAACCGTTCTGCGTGCTTATGCAGCCAAATACAACTCCGTCAAAGGACGGAATTTTAAGGATGGCATAAATGAAGTGTTGCCCATTCCACAAACCGAAGTAGACCTTAGCCAGGGTAAACTGAAACAAAACAACGGTTACGGCTATTAATACCTTTCTACGGGAAGGTCTCTATTTTACTCCACAGCCTCCCTGCCTGAACAGCCGGGAGGCTTTTCCCATTGAGACGAACTCCGTACTTCGACTGCTGCGCGCTCAGTAAGACATTGGCCCAATGTACACGCCAAGTTGATACAGGCGTGCCACGCTACGGCAGGGATGTCACGTTGAGCTTGTCGAAACGCACCCATCACCCCATCCCTAAGCATTTTACACCCCATACTTCGACCGCTGACGTACCTCCGCGCAAAGTAGGATATTGCGCCTATTTCTTCGTTTATAAACACATCGGTAATAAGTCCGATTGTATTAATCGGAAAGAAAACACCATTATTAAATTTAATAAATTTTTACGAGAAAACCAAGTCAAAGGCTATTTATCTTCATCCATTTTCTGCCATTGCCATTTAATTTTCATTTTATTCATTTCAAACAATCGTGTCAGTTTAGTACATTTGCTTATATCAACACTGTCGAAACCATCTTAAAACTGATCAACTATGCGCTGGGGAAATTTACGGAGAAGCAGTAACGTCGAAGACCGCAGAGGCATGTCCGGCGGCGGGAGAGTTGCGTTGGGTGGGATCGGTGTGATCATCATCATTGCACTTGGGCTCCTTACCGGGCAAGACCCCGGTGAAATATTGTCCAATCTACAGGGTACACAAAGTATTGAACAAACAGAACAACGCCAAAGCGGCCCGAGACCGGATGATAAAACAGCCGATTTTGTTTCGGCGGTACTGGGGAGCACCGAAGACGTATGGTCTGCTATCTATGCTCAAAACGGCAGCGAATACCAGCTCCCGACCCTCCAAATATTCGAAAATGCCACCCAGGGAGCCTGTGGAAATGCCTCTTCGGCCATGGGACCTTTTTACTGCCCGGCCGATCAAAAGGTTTATATAGACCTTTCTTTTTGTGATGAACTGAGAGATCGTTTTAAAGCACCCGGCGATTTTGCTGTTGCCTACGTAGTGGCGCATGAGGTAGGCCATCACGTGCAGAACCTGATGGGTGTTGCGCAACAGGTGCAGCAGCAAAGAAGGCGTCTCAGTCAGGAAGACTATAATAAACTCTCCGTCAAAATGGAGCTACAGGCCGACTTCCTTGCCGGCGTCTGGGCTTACCACGCCCACAAAATGAACAACATTCTCGAACCGGGCGATCTGGAAGCGGCTTTACGGGCGGCCAATGCCATTGGAGACGACAAACTTCAAAAGGAATCGCAAGGCTATGTGGTACCGGATGCATTTACACATGGCACTTCTGATCAGCGTATGTATTGGTTCAAAAAAGGATTTGATACGGGAGACCTGAATCAGGGCAGGTTTGAGGACATCAGGTAAAGGACATCTGACCGGAACTTAACATCGACCATGATCGCCAATATAGACAACAAAGATTATAAAAACAGTGATTTTCGGGAGGAACACCTTGAAAAAGGTGATTATGAACAATGCACTTTCACAAACTGCCACTTCTCCCAGACGAATCTTTCACAGATATGTTTTATTGATTGCTCCTTTATCAATTGTGATTTTAGTATGGCAATTGTCGCAGGCACAGCATTCAGAGGTGTAACTTTTCAGGATTGTAAACTCGTGGGGGTTCAATTCCAGAGCTGCAATCCTTTTTTGCTATCGGTTACCTTTGACAATTGCCGGCTGATGTTATCTTCTTTCTTCAAACTGAATCTAAAAAAAACACGCTTCACAAATTGTGAGATGCAGGAGGTCGATTTTGCAGAAGCAGATCTCAGAGAATCCGCTTTCATAAACTGTAATCTTGACCGTGCCATTTTTGACCAGACTAACCTGTCCAAAGCCGACCTCTCATCAGCTCATAGCTATGTAATTGATCCGGAAATGAATAAGATCGGCAAGGCTAAATTCTCTCTGCCGGGGCTACCCGGACTACTGACAAAACACCAGATTATCGTAAAATAAAACCGGGAGACAGGTATGGCCCGAATTATTGACGCTATTTCAGGAGGAGTAATCCCTTATTCAACATCTGGTTTCGGATGTAAGTGATCTGAATACTGCCCTTCCAATTAGACGACTTATAAATATCCATCAGATCCTTTACTGAGTGAACCGGAATACCGTCCAATCCTCTGACAACATCTTTCGCACGCAAACCTGATTTGTAGAGTATGGTACCTTCATTGGCCGACATGACGACAACGCCGGTTTCATCCGGCAAACCATAAGCTGACCTATCGCCAAGTCCCTCTACATTTTTGACCACACCACCAAGAAAATCAAGCAGATCCCCTCCCTTTTGTAAACTGCTGTTCATGAGTACGGGGATCTCGGGCCTGGCCGCCATGGCCTTTAAAGATTGTGATTTTACCCCGAACTGATCCATAGGAAAATTCTCAAACCCTGCCTGTAAAACCTTCGAGCCCTGCTTGACCCGGTAATCGCCTGTTGCTGCGTTCAGGAACATCGGATCTCCATAGACACTTCGGCTATCGGTGCCGTGCTTATGCGCCTGAGCCAAAGCTGCCGAATCCGGAAACAAATTAAAATTGATGCTTTGCCCCCAGTCCGTTATTCTGATTGGAAAATACTTCTTCATGACGATGTTATGTTCAAACACATCTCCGCTGTTTTTAAACCACACGTGCGGATGAAAGGAATTATTGATCATGATGTTGTTTCTCACCTTTCGGTAAAATCCTTCTCTTAGCTTAAGACCTCCATTTAAACAGACGTTACTGTAAATTTCATAATTCGAAGAACCGTCGTCCAGATCAATGTCCCAGCCATGGTCGCATCGGAACCTGTTATTCCGTAGAATAGTCGGCTTAACCGCATCAAGTAATATCAATTCGGGATGTATCTCAGCCAAACTATCCATATACCGCCTGTCCGGATCCCAGAACCGATCCCTGCCCCAGGAATTAAATGCACCGTGGTCGCCCGTTTCCAGTACTGTGTTGAACACGTCGTTGTGTTCAATAATATGTCCTCCCCAACATCCGTCGCCTATGTTGATACCCGCCCTGGGCGTATTATAAATGGAATTGTAACTTACAGTGATCGACTCGGCCATGGCTATCTGTACTCCGGTTGCCTGCTTTTCAATCTTCCCCAAATCGTGAAGAAGATTATCCGTCACAGTACAGTTCTGCGGATAATGGGCGGATTTAGGGCCGGGAGTTTTATCCAGTTTGTCGTAGGCCATGTGCGCTTCATAACGAAACAACGGCGACCTGACCGCGGCTGCATCTCCCACGAATGCTACGGCATTAGCTCCAATGTCGTATATGTGACATTCCGATACCACTCCGCCCCTGTTGTAATTGCTGAAGAAAACAGCATTCCCGCCGATACCATTGAAGCTGCAAGCCGTCACCTTACAATCTTGGGTTCCATCCAATAATACAGCACCACCTCTGTAAATGGTCCAGTCACTCCTCAGCAACGGCTCTTTCGTCTCCATAAAACTCCTCTCATTATGCCTGAAGTGCAGGTTTTTAAGAATAACACCTTTCACAGGTTTATCTGCAGATCCTTTCAACTCGATGCTGTTCTTCAAATTAGAAACCTCAACAACGGCCTTCTTCAAGTCGACACCGGGAGGAGGATAAAAGTAGATGACCCGTGCCTTTCTATCCAGATACCACTCCCCCGGAGCATCCAGTTCTTCAAAAATGTTCTCCACGAACCTGTATTTCGCATGGATTCCTGACGGCCTGTTGTTTTGCCACCCACCATCCAAATGCAGGGTATCTTCGCTTTTCCCTTTGATCAGATAATGAAAACCTCCCCATTCATGCGCGTGCAGGGCGTGGACATAGCCTCCCGAGGGATTCTTCCACTTCCCTGACCTTTGCTTCGAAATCGCATCGGAGGCTGTTCCGTTGAAAACCCTGGCATCGCGGTCGTAGTTCGGATAACGGGCCATCTGCTGTAGCTGTCCGTCAATAAAAAGTCGTTCAAAATGCAAGTTATTTCCGGTGACTTCAGCCTGAAAAATACCGTCCCTATACGGCTTCCAGCTAAGATTCAGACGCTCACCGGCGCTGAGAACGGCCTGCTCGTTTTCTAAGTTACTTCCCTGAATTACCAGCTTCTGATTATGAAATATCTCCGAACTGATAACCAATGTCTCGTCCAGATAGTAAACCCCTTTTTTCAACTGTACGGTTACCGCTCTGGTGCCTTGCTGTGCGGTCACGTCCAAGGCCTTTCTCAGCGTACGGAAGGGCTTCTGATCCGACCCGACATGGCTATCACTCCCCGCAGGCGAAACATAAAACTTCAGTTCCTGCGCATTCGCGGCGAACGAAAAAACAAGCCCTGCGAGCAAGGGGTATTTACGAAATTCTATCACTGATACAGAGGATTTTGTGGAATATTGTTGTTGATTATTTCATTATCCGGCAAATACCATGTTTCATTGTAAGTGCCGATCGGATGCGTAAGCTGTGCACCCAGCACCGTCTGAATCCGTCCCAGATTTCCTGTTCGTTTCAGGTCAAACCAAGACATACCCTCCAGATGAAGCTCCCACTTTCTTTCCATCAGGACAGCTTCACGAAACTGATCTTTGGATAAACCGGTTAGGGCCGGAACATGGGTGGGATCTGCTTTATTGATACGTGCCCGCTCCCTGATTGTATTCAAATATTGATACGCATTTTGAGGGCCAGATATTTCATTTTGCGCTTCAGCAGCTATGAGGTACATTTCAGCTAATCTGACAAAAGGAAAGGAAAAATCTACCTGGCCGGCGGCGGCTGATTGCGTGGTTTTCGAGTCAATCAGTGCATTTTTTACAAACTTCTGAAAGAAAGGCTCCAGCTTTCTGCCATCGGGGTCTACATAGGTACTGTTGATCCCCCAAGCCTTTCTCTGGTCTCCCGGCGCAAAACTATTCATTAACCAGGTGGCCGGTTTAAGCAAAGTATTGTACCCATTAGCCGTACTGGTCATCTGATGCAACTGGTTACCACCCATTCCAGGCACATATTGCTTTTCCCATATACTTTCACTGGTATAGCCTACATGTTGAAACACTGCTGAATAATTAGCCTGCAGTGTAAACTTACCGGAGTTGATTACTGCGAGGGCTTTGTCGAGCGCATTCTGGTAATAGGCAGTTTGATTGAGCGGCCGCCCTGCCATCGTAAGGTATACTCTTGCAAGTAACGCCGTAGCAACGGATCTGTATACCCGCCCTTTCTGGGAGGCTTCGGCCGGCAGATTGGATTCTGCAAACGTGAGATCCTCCAGAATCTGCTTGTACACGTCTGCCTGCGCGCTCCTTTGTATCTGAACATTGCCGTAATCAGTAATAGGTGCAGTCCTGAGTGGCACATCCCCAAAGAACTGAACGAGTTGAAAATAGGCGTACCCCCGCAAAAATCTCGTTTCTCCCATAAGTGGATTCTTCTGCTGATCAGGCAATGAAGAAGCCACCAATCTCTCCAGAACAAAATTCGCATTCTTAATCAAAGAATAATTTCCGGACCACTCTCCCCTCACGTTGTAAAAAAAAGGCTGGTGGTTGTTCTGATAAGTAGGCAGGGCCTGTTCTATCGAGGCAGAGGGAGCGCTATAAACATCACTGAATAGTTCGCGCATCGACATAGCATTTGAACCGATGTAACCATCCATGGAAGAGTAAATACCCTTCACAGCAGTTTCGTAACTGGCCGGCGTACCGAAAAATGCGTCAGGGTTTATAAAACTGCGGGGAGTTTCAACAAGACTGTTTTCACAGGCACTGCCGGAGCCCACGAGCAAGGAAACGATAAAGAATATTCTTAGTTTTTTCATGTCAGTGTATTTCTAAATTTCTAAAAATTAACTCTAACACCCGCTGTCAAAGATTTCATTGAGGGGTATACCCCTCTGTCCCATCCATTTATAGAGGCGGCAACCCATGACGCCTCGGGGTCATAGCCGGAGTATTTCGTCAGGGTGAAATAATTTTGCGCACTTACGTAAAGCCTGGCCGAAGATATTTTAAGGAAACGGAGCTGTTCAGCGGAAAAGTTATAACCCAAAGTAACATCTCTCAGTTTCAGGTAAGATCCGTCTTCCACCCATAAGCTGTTGGCATAATCACGAATCGGGCTGCCACTGTTCTCCGACGGCCTGTCTACACCGTTGCCTGAACCTGGCCCTGTCCAGCGGTTATTAAATGCCTCTCTCGACGGTGTCCAATTTCCGTTAACAGTGAGATTATACTTCCTGAATTCGTTTACGATATCGTTCCCATAAGAACCTATAAAAAGTAGGGAAAGATCAAATTTTATGTATGAAACCGTATTGTTGAAGCCGAACGTAAACTTCGGTTCCAGATGGGTCAGGGTAATCCGGTCGTTGCCGTCTACTACCGCGTTGCCGTCCGTATTCTGAAATTTGTAATCACCGGCTTTTTTTGTAGGCTCGCCGTTTTCTGCAGCCTCGGCATCAGTCTGATATATACCCGCCACCTTGTATCCGTAAAGCTGGCTCATGGATTGTCCCACAATCATAGGAAACCAGTTCCCTCCAGTGCCCACCTCCTTGTAAGTGATCGGGTTTCCCTGGGCATCTTTGCCTAAATCCTCCACCCGGGTACGGTTATGGGAAAATGTGAGCGTAGAATTCCAGCTGACGGCTCCGGAGGTGTTGACGGTAGACAGCTGAAATTCGAAACCCTTGTTCCTGACCACCCCGATGTTCTGTAAAACACTTCCGAATCCGGTTGTGGGCGGCAATGTAACATTAAGCAAAAGGTCCGTGGTTTTTTTATCATAGTAATCTGCCGTAAGCTGAATTCTGTCATTCAATAACCCGAGATCAAATCCTATATCCAATTGACCTGTGGTTTCCCATTTGAGGTTGTTGTTGGATAATCCACCTTGCACATATCCGACGTCGATGGCATTATCAAATATAACAGACACATTATTGAGGCGCGACAAAGTCTGATACGCGCTGATGGCCTGATTTCCGGACAGTCCGTAACTGGCTCTGAGTTTCAAATTGCTGATCGCTTTCACCTGTTGAAGGAAGGCTTCATCGGACACTCGCCAAGCCAGGGCACCGGATGGAAAAAACGCAAATTTATTGTCGCTGCCAAATTTTGACGATCCGTCATAACGGCCGGTAAATGTGGCGAAGTATCTGCCCTTGTAATTGTAGTTAACTCTGCCAAGGTAGGATAGCAAATCATAGTCAGAAAAACCCGTGGACGGCTGACCTTTTACAACAGCTGACTGAATATTGTTATTTTGGTAAATATCGGTCAGAAAATTGCCGGCAGTTCCGCTTGACAAACTTTCACTTTTACTATGCTGATAGGTTATCCCCGCAATGAGATCCAGGGCATGAGATCCAAAGGTTTTGTTATAGTTCAGAATATTCTCGTTGACGAAAGTGAGAGCCTGCGAAAATGATTTTGAGGCCTTGCCGTTCGGTTCGCCTTGTGAAAGGATACTCGGGATGTATACATCGGACTTCGACCAGGTGTTGTCTACACCTGCATTCAGCCTGAGTTTCAATCCACTCGCTATTTCATAGGTAAGCTCTGTATTGCCTATTAACCGAAGCGAATTATTAGGTGTCCACTTTTCCCGCGCGGTTGCAACAGGATTGGATGCGCCCCAGGACACTCCGGTGAAACGCGTGTACTTTCCATCGGCACCGTACACCCCCTGAGTGGGAGGCATAACCATTGTCTGAAACGGAACACCCCCACCATCAGCACTTGGATAATCGGCTTCAAAATACTTGGAATGCTGCAAAGACAAATTAGAAGTAAGCCCCACCTTTTCTGTGATCTTCTGATCCAGATTGACCCGGAAGGAAAGTCGTTTAAAGTTTGAATTTTCGATTATTCCTTTCTGGTCATAATAGCCGAAAGAAGTATAGTATTTGGTTTGCCCGCTTCCACCGGATACGGATAAATCATGACTCTGCATGTTTGCATCCTTATAAACCAGGTCCTGCCAATCGGTCCCTTTTCCAAGGCCCCTGATTTGCTCTTCAGTCCATGGGAGTGACTTTCCGTCGTTGGCTGCTACCTCATTCTGTAACGTGGCGAACTCCTGCGCATTGATAAGGTCTACTTTTTTCCGGAGCGACTGCACGCCAAAGTAACCCGAGTACGCGACCTTCGGCTTTCCTTCCCTGCCTTTTTTGGTTGTGATGATTACCACACCATTGGCACCTCTGGAGCCATAAATAGCGGTTGCCGAAGCATCTTTCAACACCTCCATTTGCTCTATATCTGCGGGGTTGAGCTGAGAACTCAGGCCATCAAGCGGGAAACCGTCCACTACATAAAGCGGGTCGTTCCCTCCGGCAATAGAGTTGGTACCCCGGATTTTTATAGAAACATATTCTCCGGGCTGGCCGGAGCGCTGGATCACCTGAACACCTGCCGCCTGCCCCTGCAGCGCCTGCGCAACATTGGACACGCCTTTAACCTGCATGATTTCATCCGCAGAAACCGAGGACACAGAACCCGTGAGATCCGATTTCTTTACAGTGCCATATCCAACCACTACCACCTCGCTCAATTGTTTGTCGTCCGCCTGCATAGCCAGGTTCATAACAGACTTATCTCCCACGGGCATTTCCTTCGTCAAAAAACCCACATACGAGTAGACCAGCACAACCTGTCCGTCCGGGATTGACAACGAATAGTTCCCTTCTGCGTCGGAAGCCGTACCCATCTGAGTGCCCTTGATCAAGATATTAACGCCGGGCAGACCAACGTTTGCCTCATCCGTAACTTTCCCTTTAACTGTCCGCTCGGTAATGGGGGTATCATCTGCCGCATCGCCTTCGCGCTGAGAGGTTGGTTTTGTGTTTATCTGCTGACTAAGCACGATAAAATCACCGCTTACCCGGAACGAAATCGACAAAGGTGCCAGCAATACTTCCAAAACCTTCCCTAACGGTTTAGCGTCAAGGTCAACCGATATACGCCTCTCAGCTCTGATCGCTTTAGGGCTGTACATAAATTTCGTTTTGGTATCTTTTTCGATACCGGCAAGTACTTCTTTGAGCGATTTGTTCTCTGCATTTACAGATACCTGCTTTTCAAGCAGGTTCTGTCCCGGCAACCGCGTTGCGTAGGCCATGCTCACCAGGAAAAGTGAAACAGCTATTTGTGCCAGTCCGATTCTCATGATTCGAAAAAAGAGATCATGCTTTTGTTTATTTTTTTTCATAGATTTGACATGCCACCTTCGTGGCTGTTTTTGTTTGAACATTTGTTTGGGTCTTACAGAAACATTCCTTCTCAGGATGTGATCAGCATCCGGAAGTTCGTATGACCGGTGACATTGCAGGTGTCGCCGGTTATTTGCAGGCTATCCTCGGTGTGAATAAATGTCAGACCTTTTCTTGCGTATCGTTTTGTAGTTTGTTAATGTTCGCATCCGCTTCCGTACACGATAATTTGTCCGTCGATGATTTCGTATTTGGCATGAATCGTCTCGCAGATGAGATCCAGCTTTTCAAACAGTGGCTCACTCGTAAGTATGGCGGTAAGATTACAATTCTTCAGCATCAAGGTATCATACATGATTTGAATACCGTATGATTTTGAGATCACATTAAGTACATCAGGTATCGGTGTTTCGGAGAATTGAAAATCTTTGTACATCTCATCAGAAGCGATCACCTCAGGCTTTGTAACCAGTGTTTTTATCAGTCTGTCTTCCTTTTTCAGGAAAATCGCCTGCTGATTGGGTGACAATACGATTTCCTGTAAGGACCTTGAATTGTTTTCCTTGTGCTTAAACACACTGACTTTACCTGCGCTTACCGAAACCATTACCCGTTCGTCATTTTCCAATGCTCTCACGCGGAATTCCGTCCCCAGCACCCTTGTCACCACCTCGTCGGCATGTACCAGAAAAGGTCTGTTTGCGTCTTTTGTAACCTCGAATATCGCCTCGCCCTTTAACCAGACCTTTCGGTCGGCTTTGTCAAAATCCGGACTTATTTCCAGACTGCTGCTCGGAAAAAGATGAACGCTGCTGCCATCTTTCAAAAGAAAAGTATTTACTTCCGAACCGTTGTTTGTGTGAATATAGGCTTTAACCCCTGGCGTATACGCCGATAATAAAGTTTCTTTCCCTTCGTTCGTCCTCAACCATTGTCCTGCCAGCATCGCAAGAACCAGCACCGCAGCAGCCGCTCCTGCTATTCTCCATGCAGGCCTCCAGCCCTTTTCCTCCGTTTCTTTCAGGATCCGGTCAACAGATTTTCGCATTGCGTCCTGCTCCAACTCGATGGCATTGAATTGTAATGCGACGACCAGGGACTTCGCCTGTTCGATCAAATCATATTTTTCAGGGTGCTGCAGACTCCACTCTTTCCAAAAAGAAGCATTTACATCACTCTCGTCCAGAACCCAGTTTTGGAAGTCGGGATCCTGCACGAAATCCTCTAGCCGGTATGAATCTATTCTTTTCATCTGCTTTACATTGATGACTACACTTCGACAAATTGTTTGCCTCGCTACATAGTCCGATTTTGCATTTCACTTACCATCTAAGGATAGATCCAGTTACGGCGTATAAAACGAATGGCCTCATACACGAGGTTAACCGCAGAATGAGAACTAATTCCCATAGCCTCTGCAATGGCTTCGTATTCCAACTGCTGATAAAAGCGAAGATAGACAGCCTCACGTTGCCTTTTGGTCAGCTTCTGAAGCTGATATCCAAGGCGTTTCAGATCTTCGTTTTGCACCTCATTCTCAATCAGGTAGGTCTCTATACCAAACTGTACTTCGAAGGCATAGTCTTCCGTCACATCGTTTACATCACTGAACCATTTGGTCCTTTTGGTCTCTTTAAATAACAGGTGACGGAGCGAAACCAGTAAATAGGCCTTGGGAGTTATCACACCTTCCAGTTTGGATTTTCCCCTCCACAATTCCAGAAAAAGATCGTGGATACAGTCTTTCACCAGTTCCGGATCAGTTTGGAAACGCCGCGCATAGTTGAAAAGAAACGGATACGCACATTCCACCAATTCAGCGAAGGCATTACGGTCCCCGGTTTTAAAAGCAGCCCAAACATCGTGTGAAATATCACTCGCTGTAAGGTTCCGTATCTTGGCGCTTCCTACTCGCATACTCCAGATTCATTTAAGGCTCCATTTGCTAAATGGATTTCAGATGTGGCCAACTCAATCAGTTGTTTAATTGAATGAGATTCAATTTTGCAAATTATCCTGAAAAAATTTTAATTTTTTTTCATTAAATATAGATTTATAATAAAATTTCTAAATAATTAGTGCTCAAAGAGATCCTACGCGTCCAAAATTTCAGCATGACGCCATGATTTACTGCCCCATTTCAGATGAAAGTTATTTAAACTCAGTAAACCGAAAGATCTTATCCCCGGAAAAGAAAGCGAAAAAAACAAGGATAATACGATAAGGAAATATCAAGCCCCTGCGATTACTAGCCCCAACCAAACAGCCAGTAAGCCGGCCAATACACTTAAGACCACATAGGAAAGAGCCATAAAAGGCTGATTATATTGAATCAGGCTTACATTCTCTGCAGCGAAAGCTGAGAAAGTGGTGTAACCTCCACAAAAACCCGGAATCAACAACAGGCGAAGATCCTGGCTGAACACCTGACTACGCTGAAAAAGGCCTATCAGTAATCCGATCACCAGGCATCCCAACACGTTGGCCATAAACGTAGCAAACGGAAATGAACCGTGCACATATTTATTTAGCCACACGGAAGTAAGGTAGCGAAAAATACTCCCTACCCCTCCTCCCAAACCTACCAAAATAATTGCCTTCATGATATTTTACTAAAAACCCCTGATCAGATGCTTTTCCATTTTACTCCAGGTATCCGCTTGTCAGCTCTCTCTGCGAAGTACCTCCAGAGGAGAGCTCGACAGCACACCCACGCTATTGACCAATCCGATAATGACGGTGAGAGCGGTGACACTCAGAAACACAACAATAAGAGGTAAAAAGTCAAATACAAATTCCGTTTCAAAGCTGAACCTCGCAAGCCCCCAGCCAGCCACCAGTGACAAAAGAACTCCAGTCAGAGCCGCCAGCGCTCCTAAAAAGAAATATTCAAGGGAAGTGATTACGAATATCTGGCGCCTGCTCGCCCCGAGTGTCCGCAATAACACGCTCTCTCTCATCCGTTGATACTTACTGATAAGCACGGAAGCGATGAGTACGATGATTCCGGTCAGGATACTAAAGCCGGCCATAAATCTCACCACAAATCCGATCTTGGTAGAAATCTCATCCACCACACGCAGAACCAGCCCCAGATCTACTATAGATACGTTCGGAAAATTTCGCACGGTCTCCTGTTGAAAACGAGCAGACGCCGCCTGATCCGGCACATGCGTGAGCAGCACATGAAACTGCGGTGCCTCCTCTAATACACCCTTGGGGAATACTACCAGAAAGTTAGTCTGTATCCCACTCCAGTTCACCTCCCTCAAACTCCCAACCTTAGATTCGAGCATAGATCCCTGCACATTAAACACCAGGGTATCCCCCACTTTAATGTGATTTCTTTTAGCATAACCCTCTTCTATGGAAACCGGCACCAAACCGGACCGTACTTTAAACTCACCTTGCCAGCTCCCAGCAGTTATTTTCTCGGACGACGTAAGTGAATCGCGGAAAGTAACACGGTACTCTCTGCTGAACAAACCCCGGAATTGATTGGCTGAAGTGTCCCTTTGTACTGCGGAGGCGGTCAGCTTATTGAAGCGATCCAGACGCATATTTACTATAGGTACGAGTTGAAGTACCGGAAGGTTCTCCTTCAAAACCATATCACTCACCTCCTTGCTCTGACCCTGCTGAATATCAAACAAAACCATATTGGGCTGATCACCGTCAGTGGACAGCTTGATCTGGTTGAGTAGAATTTTCTGTACAAATAACAAAGTACATATAAGCATCGTACCCAGTCCCACAGACACGATAAGAATCACTGTCTGGTTATTCGGTCGGAATAAGTTGGCCAGCCCCTGCCTTCCAAGGTAACCCCATGACGAGGGAAAAAACTTTCTCACAAACCAGATTAGGGCAAGCGCCATCCCAACCAGCAGCAGAAAAGCAAAGGTAATACTACCGGTAAAAATAAGGGCATCCAACCACTTCTTCATTTGAAACCAGGTAAATGCGAATATCGAAAGCAGTATGCATACATAAACGACATACTTCCAAAAATCAAAACCTGACGCAGGGGCATCAAATGAACTACGGAGTACATCCAAAGGGGTGATTTTCCTTACAGACAGCAATGGGGGCAATGCAAAAAGAACGGAAATTGCAGTTCCGAGCATAACACCCTGTACTACCGACGGAAAAGACACACTCGTAACCAGTTCAAACGGAAGCAGGTCTTTGAGGATGGCCGGCAGGAATTGCTGAATTAAAACGCCCAATGCCGCTCCCGCCATCGAGCCTAACAGTCCGATACCGGTGATCTGGATGAGGAAAATAAAGAAGGTATCCGAAAGCCTCGCCCCCAGGCACCGCAGCGTGGCAATGGAGGGTAGCTTTTCCCTGATATAAATATGGATGGCGCTCGCTACACCAACGCAACCCAGCAAAAGCGCCACAAATCCTATCAGCCCCAGAAAACGGGTAAGGTTCTGGAACGACCGTCCTGTATCTGCTTTTTGACTTTCGACCGTCCTGTGGTTGAGGTCCTCCAGACGTAAACGAGGCTCAATAACCTTGACCAGCTTCTCCACGTCAGTCGCGGCTGCGAACCTGAAATAGTACCTGTACAGGATTCTGCTCCCTTTCTGTGAGAGTTCTGTGGCTTCAAGGTATTTCAAAGGAATATATACAGAAGGCGCTACGGAAGCGGCAATGCCCGTCTGCCCGGGCGCCTTCAAAAGGGTACCCGCAATTCTGAATGTCAGATCCCCCAGTTTTATGGAATCCCCCACACTAGCGCTATATTGAAGCATCAGCGTCTGGTCTACGAGGGCATCCCGGTTTTCTCGAAATGTACCCGCTGCCTCCACAGGTATGGTCTCCAGTTCGCCGTAGTAGGGAAATTCTCCCTGAAGGGCCCGTATTTGGGCAAGCCTTGTTCCCCCGTTTTTCAGGAAGTAGATCATGGAAGCAAAACTTTGCTCCTGAGACTGCTTTCCTCCTATTGAATCCAGCAATTTCTTAACTTTGGGTCCGGCCGGGCGATTATCCGAAATTTCAAGATCCGCCCCAAGCAGTTCTGCTGCCTGTATATCTACGTTTTTTTGAAGATCATCCCCTAACGAATAGATAGCAACCAATGCCGCAATGCCCAGGATAATTGAAGACATAAAAAGGAATAACCTCGACCTGTTGCGCCGGCTATCACGCCAGGCCATGAGAAAAAGCCAGGAAAGCCTACGTCCACCTGTGTTGTCCACCTCGTTCATTACGTATCGGATACAATTTTGCCGCCTTTGATTTTAATAATTCTCCGGGTTTTCGCTGCCAGCTCAAGATCATGTGTAACCACCACCAGCGTTGTCCCTGCTTCGCTATTTAAATCGAACAGCAGTTTAACCACTTTTTCACTCGTCTCCGCATCCAGATTTCCGGTAGGCTCGTCGGCAAACAATATCCGGGGTTTATTTGAGAAAGCCCTGGCCAGCGAAACCCTCTGCTGTTCTCCACCACTCAGCTGAGCGGGATAATGATGCCCACGGTCTGCCAGACCCACCTTGTCCAAAAGCTCCAGCGCACCGGCTCTGATATTGCGCCTCCCCTGAAGTTCCAGCGGAACCATCACATTCTCAAGCGCGGTAAGCGTAGGCATAAGTTGAAAATTCTGGAATATAAACCCGACATGCTGGTTCCTCAGGGAGGCCAGCTGATCTTCATT
>CAZAVR010000036.1:0-15339 GCA_964488435.1 uncultured Cytophagales bacterium
TAGGGTCGAGCTGAAAACTGCGCCATTCTACTTCTATTTGTCCTGCCTCAGGAAAGGCTTCCAAAGCAGCCTCAAATTTCCGTTTCCCGATGTAGCAGAACGGGCACATTACATCTGACCAGATTTCAACTTTCATGATATTAAAAAATGGAATGACTCTCCTCACCCTGCAAGGCGCAAAAACCGGATTGAGTTTATAACCTATTGGTAAAAGGGATTTGAGCTTCATTTAGTTCGTTGGTCTGTGGTTTTATAGTTTGATCTGTCGGGGATCTGTTCTTTCTCAAGGACCGGCTCAGACAAAAGCTGTTCAGGTGTCAAGGTGTCTGGCCTTTTATGTTTCCATCTTTTGTGCGTCCAAAGCCAGTTTGAAGGACTCTGCATAATATCTCGTTCCAATTGTGCTACCTGTTTTTGCAAAATGCCGTTGTTGGGCTCCTGGTCAGGATAATGACAAAGCATTTCCATGGTCAGTTCATACACGCCTCTTCTGGATGCATCTTTTTTGATATCCGTATATACCACCGGAAGGTTATACTGGCGGGAAATCAGCTCTACACCTCTGAACACCCCTGTATCCTGGTTCAGAAAGCGAGTCCAGAAAGCCTTCTTCGGGTTGGGCGACTGATCATTTACCAGAAACAAAAGAAAAGGCCTGTCACGGGGGAGCGAAAGAAAGTGATAGATCTCATGCATCGGTATCATGGTACTGCCGAATTGTGTTCTTACTTTATGAAACCATTTTTCAAAAAGCGGATCACTCAGCGGTTTGTAAACGACCACCGTTTCATGAGGGAAATTCAGCGAGGCATACAGGTTTGCTATTTCCCAGTTGCCGCGGTGTCCGAGGACAAAAACGGCACTCTTTTTGTTCTTGTACAAATCAAATATGATCTGCTGATCACATATCATTCTCGCCTGAATTTCTTCCGCGGTCACGTGTTCAAGTTTCACCGTTTCTACCAGCAGATCAGAGAAATGCCTGTAGAAGGAAGACGCGATCTGTCTGAGCTCCTGCTCAGTGGCATCCGGGAAGCTGTTGCGTAAATTTTGCCGGATGACTTTCTTTCTGTACTGGAATACGTCGAACATTGTCCAGCGTATTATGTCCGACAATCGGTATATACTCTTCCAGGATAGTCTTGCGACCAGCGAAAGTAAGAAGAGAGTAATACGGGTAGTAAAACGCTTCATAAATGTTCACTTCGATATACTCTCCTGCATTATTTTGGCAGTAGAGTGAAAACTCAGGCCGGAACCTGAAGTCTTTTTTCAAGATAATCGTTGATTTGCTCAACCGTTGTCAAAATTTTGTAGTCTTCATCGGGGATAGACAGGCCGAAAACCTGCTCCATTTGCATGACAAGATCTACCACGTCAAGACTGTCCAGCCCGAGATCTCTGGTGAGATGTGCGGTGGGAGAGATAGCAGAAGCCGACAGGCCCGTGGTGCCGGCAAGTAATTCGATCAGTTGCGCTTTCATGTTCTTTGAATTTTCTATTTAATAATGTTTCGTTTTATGTTACAGATGACGCGGATTTACTGATCAGCAGATGCGCCGAACAGAAAGGAAATAACCATGTCTTTGATGTGGTTCTTGTGCTTTTCTGCGAAATCTTCGAACGCCGCCTCACTCATACCGTACATTTGCATCTGAAGGTTTTTACAGATAAAAATAAATTGCAGGCTTCCGATGATGAAAGGGAGAATATGATCCGCCTCTATATTTTTCATACGACCTGCCTGGATCTCCCTGTCTACCTCTTCGGTGAACTTGTGATGCAGGATGTCTTTCATTTTCGATAACTCTGTCTGTGGCTGCGCAGGATCCCGGTGTATTTCATTCATGATGAAAAGTACCAGGCTTGGGTTTTCCTTCATGAGGCGATAATCTTCTTCAATCATCTCAATCAGTTTCTCCCTCAGACTGATGGGGCGTTCAAAAATCCTGATGGTGTTCTCGCAGTACAGCGAGAATAAGTCCCGGAATATTTCACCAAAAAGCTTTTCCTTACTTCTGAAGTAATAATTGGTGAGCGCGATGTTGGTCCCCGAAGCCTCTGCAATATCCCTCGCGGTAGTTCCGGAAAATCCTTTTTTTGATGAAAACAGACTTGGCCGCTTCCCGGATTTTTTCCTCACTTGAAAGAATTCTACAGTTCAATGGTTCTGTTGGTTTGTTGCCTTTTTTATTTATTCCGAAGCAAATTTCATAAAGAAAAAACCTTCTGTCAATCATTTAACATCTTTTTTTAAACAATTGTTTAAAATGGTTTAATAATTTCTAATTATTGTTGTAATAATGATACAAAACCGGCTGTTTTGAGTAAATAATATTGGAATAGTTCGATAGTGTGGGTGTGGGTTGGTCGTGCCTGAGGTGCTTACCCGGTTTGAGTATATCCCGGCAGGTGTGGAGATCTGGAGAGGTAATGGGCGCGTGTCCCCGCGGAAATTTCAGATATTTGCCGGATAGCTTGCAGGAGATGGAGACAGAGGGGGAATAATGATTAATTTGCGGAAGATTCGGCAGGGGTATCGGGCATTAAACATTTAGTAAACATGTTGATTATGTTATCGAATTCAGAGATTGTTGAGGTATTGGAACTTACTACCAAATTAATGGAGCTTCACGGAATAGATCCCTTCAGGATTCGTTCGTTCGGAGCGGCTGCATTTAATCTTGACAAGTATACGGACGGTACGCTTGGGGAGATGTCTTTACAAGAGCTTACCACCTTGCAGGGGGTAGGTAAAAGCATGGCTGGGAAAATACTGGTTATTGCGGAAACAGGGCATCTGCCGGAGCTGGATGAGCTGATGGCAAAGACGCCGCCAGGTGTTCTGGAAATGTTTAATATCAAGGGGATAGGGCCGAAGAAAATTGCGGTCATCTGGAAGGAGTTGGGGATTGACACCATTTATGATCTGGAGATCGCCTGTGAGAACGGACAGGTTGCGCAGTTAAAAGGATTCGGAACGAGCACCCAGCAAAAGATTCTGGAGTCGATCACATTCCTGAAAAATCAGGCGGGTAAATTGAGGATGGACAAGGCCGCGTTGCTGGCAGATGAGTTGCTGAACGCATTGAGGGGACATTTTGAACGAGTAGAGTTGGTAGGATCCATGCGTCGCCAGATGGAAACAGTTGATGTGCTGGAGATCCTTATTGCCGGAGAGTCACCGGTATGGATACAGGGGGAATTGGCCAAGTTGCCGTTTCTTGTTCAGGACAGGAAGCTGTCTTCGCCGTTTATTTGGAAGGGAAAAGCTTTTGACTTCGATCTGAAAGTGCACATTTATGCCGTTACGGCACAGGATTTTGTAACGCAGCGTTTTGTGCTTTCTGCATCGGAGGGGCACCTCTCTGCTGTGGATCAGGGAGGTCGCACACTTTATAAATCGGCAAGGCTCCAGCCCTTCGGGAAGGAGGAAGAGCTTTATGAAAGGAGCGGGCTCCCTTATATCGTTCCGGAAATGCGGGAGGGGCTTTCGGAGTGGGATTGGAGTGTGAATCACAGCCCGGAGGAGCTGGTGACCTGGGGTGATTTAAGGGGTATTTTACATAACCACAGCACTTATTCGGATGGGAAACACAGCCTGGAGCAAATGGCGTTATTTTGCCGGGAGCTTGGATTTAACTATTTAGGTATTGCCGACCATTCTCAAAGTGCTGCCTATGCCAACGGCCTTAAAACAGAGGATGTGATGAGACAGCACCAGGAAATAGACCAACTCAATAGCCGATTTGCTGCTGAAGCGGCTTCGGTAAGGCCTTTCAGGATTTTGAAGGGGATTGAGTCGGATATCCTGGGCGACGGCTCACTGGACTACCCGGATGAAGTTCTGGCTACTTTTGACTATATCGTGGCTTCGGTGCATAGCAATCTTTCGATGACCATGGATAAGGCTACCGCCAGGCTGGTGAGAGCCATAGAGAATCCCTACACCACTATATTGGGCCACCCGACGGGTCGTCTTTTGTTGTCCAGGTCAGGTTACCCCGTCGATTATAAGACCATCATTGATGCTTGTGCCGAAAGGGGCGTCGTGATAGAGATCAATGCCAATCCCTGGAGACTTGATCTGGACTGGCGTTGGATTTCGTACTGTCTTGAGAAGAACGTCATGTTGGCGATCAATCCGGATGCCCATGAAACGCAGGGGTATTTCGATATGCATTATGGGGTTGCGGTGGCGAGAAAGGGCGGATTGGTTAAGGGGATGACATTTAACGCATTGTCACTTGAAGATATGGAAGCATTTCTGAGGAATAGAAAAAACAAGGGCGGAAATATATAGGATCAGGGTTTTTCTCAAATGTCCAACCAAATATTATTCCAATATGGAAGGTGTAGTTTTATTTTTCGAAATTTTCTTGTATATTATTTCAGTATTTGGCAGTATTATTTTTTATTGAGCGTTATTTCCAAATAAAATTTTATTTCAAGCAAAAAAGCTTCCCGTGAAGGAAGCTTTTTTGCAGGTCATGTAACTTTTACAGGTTAGTCGCTTCTCCGTCCCAACAATATAGAAACGTAATAGAGCAGGGTAGCTAAGGAACCAATGGCTGCTACGAGATAGGTTCTAGCCGCCCATTTAAGGGCATCTGCCGACATGTCATATTCGCGTTCCGTTACGATATGGTTTCTCTTGATCCAGGCCAGCGCTCTGTTGCTAGCATCATATTCCACCGGTAGCGTAATGAAACTGAACAGCGTGGTGACCGCGAATAAAGCTACGCCTACAATCAGGGGGATCGGACTCATTTCCAGCATCAATATTCCTCCGAGTATCACCCATTGCATATATTTGGAGGAGATGGTAAGGAACGGAACCATACTGGAACGCATTTTAAGCCAGGAATATGCTGTGGCATGTTGTACCGCGTGACCACACTCGTGTGCAGCTACTGCTACAGCTGATACACTCCTTCCATAATAGACATCCGAACTCAGGTTGACTGTTTTGTCCTGGGGGTTATAGTGGTCGGTGAGGGTACCATCCACAGGCTGTACCCTGACATCATATATTCCGTTTTCATAAAGCATTTTCTCCGCGATTTCTTTGCCGCTCATGCCATTGGCAAGTCCGATTTGCGAATATTCCTCAAACTTACTTTTTTAAACGCCATTGTATGTACATACTTATGGCCATTACAAGCAATCCAATTATTAATCCCATCTCAGTTAAGTTTTAATTGTTAATACGTTATGATTAAGACGAAGCCGGCAAGTCATAGCTTTTTTTTATCTTCTCAATAATCTTGCTGGTAGAGTAACCCTCTACCAGGGGAATGGTTTTGACTTCGCCTCCATTACCAATGACAAAATCTGCGCCTGCAATATTATTAACAGAATAATCGTCGCCTTTGACCAAAATGTCAGGTTTTAGTGCTTCGATGATACTGACAGGCGTGGGTTCGTCGAACAAAATGACAGCATCCGTAAATTCCAGGGCAGCCATCATTCGGGCTCTCGCGTGCTCATCGACCACAGGCCGCAGCGGTCCTTTCAACCGGTTGACAGAAGCGTCCGTATTCAGGCCTATGACTAATTTATCTCCGTATGCGCGTGCCTTTTCGAGATAATCAATATGACCAAGATGAATAATATCGAAGCAGCCATTGGTAAACACCACCTTTTTATGGTCATGTTTCCATCTTTCAACGAGCGCTATGCCGTCTTCCAGCGAATAAATCTTTGTTTTTGTGTCTGTCATTTATAAACTATTATTAACAAATTTAACGATTAATCGTCGTGAAAAGAATTCTGCCATTTTTCCTGGCATGGTTTTAGCGTTAATTTATTAAAAAATCAAAACAAACAAATGATGAGTGTAGCAAAAACAGGTGATAAAGTAAGCGTGCATTATACAGGTACATTGGAGGATGGAGCTCAGTTTGACTCTTCTGCCGGTAGAGAGCCTCTGGAATTTGAGCTGGGAAGCGGAATGGTTATACCCGGGTTTGATCAGGGGGTGACGGGCATGTCTGTCGGAGATAAGAAATCCGTTCATATTCCGTTTGCGGAAGCGTACGGACCGGTCAGCGAGGAAATGATTTTTAATTTCGATCGGAAACAGATTCCAGATGACCTGGAACTTGAAGTGGGCGGTACGTTAAATATGCATCAGGAAGGAAATGGTCAGGTCGTGCCCGTGGTGATTCGTGAAATTACAGATGAGCACGTACGTCTGGATGCCAACCATCCGCTAGCAGGAAAAGATCTGATTTTCGAACTGGAACTGGTAGGTATTAATTGACCCGCCGTTCCTTTCGGATGGCGGTATAAGCATGTTATTGTAAAAAATAAAGGCGTGTAGCGATCCGGTCTCCTCAGATGACGAGACCGGATCGCTACACGCGTTTTGTTAGAATAACTTGACGAGCCGAATCATACTGGCCTCACTCAAGGGGGAGGAGTAAGCGGTGCCGATGGTGATATTGAATTTAAGGTCGGCTTGGGCATCAAGCTGAATAAGAAACATGAAATTTCTGTTGTGCGGTGCATTCGTTGATCCGCTCAAAACATACGATGCCAGCAATGTTCCGGAATTCTCAACGGAACAGATGGTGGAGCCGATATTAGCGTTTACCATTATTTTGATGTCAGCGAGATACGTTCCCGCTCCGACCGCGGCTATCGTCCCCAACGCCTTACTTGTGTTAACCGCAGGCATGACGAAATCTTCAAGGTCCAGAGAATGGGAAAGTGAAAGCGCCGCGCCCCCGCCAGTGGGTGTGATCCATCCGGTGTTAAAGTCGGTACCGTCCGTCTTTGCCAGTACCTGTCCCTCCGTACCACCCGTGGGTACGCCTTGCCCGTTGTCGCCTGCTTCGCCCTTCGGACCGGTTTCTCCCTGTGGACCTTGTGGCCCCACGGCGCCAAGTTGTATCCATTGCGGAGTCATCGCGGTACCGGCGTTGTAATAGAAGCCGGCCACGTTGTCGGTTTGCCATACCAGCAGGCCTGACGCCGGACTGTCAATATTTTCGCGTTGCCCGGCTGTCATTCGGGGTATGAGCAGACCTTGCGAAGTACTGTTGATTTCTAATGCGGCAGAGGCGTCAGGGGTGGAGGTATTGATACCTACGTTATTTTGTGACCACGCTGCACCGCTTACAAAAAGGAGTGTTAGAAATGTGAAGAGGATTTTTTTCATAGAAAAAAGTAAAATGTTGGAAGAATGTAAAGTTTTCAGAACAACTAAGTTGCCGCGCATTCCGGCTTAATATTGAAGGACCTGAGGAGGGTAGAGGCAAACTTGTTGTCAGTACAAATATAAGAGTATTTCGGAGTATATACGAAGTTCGTGCCGCCAAAAATTTATACCGAAAACAAGTAGGCTGAAAAACTGGTTTCGGAGGCCGCCAAAGAGTAATTGAGGAGCGTATGCGGCCAATTATCAGCTCAGATGAACATTTCCCGGAGAAAAACGAGCTTGTAAATCATAAAGGAGAATATCAAACCCCACATCGTTCCGCTGATGAGCATCCACAGTATAAGCGGGGTTTTGGGTGTTCTGAAGGCCACGGCAAGCACAGAGC
The DNA here is from genome assembly GCA_964488435.1 of uncultured Cytophagales bacterium. Lineage (GTDB taxonomy): Bacteria > Bacteroidota > Bacteroidia > Cytophagales > Spirosomataceae > JBEBSO01. The sequence goes on from CAZAVR010000036.1 coordinate 7,551, forward strand.
CTCCCGGAGGCGTGAAAATAAGCGGGGTTAGAAACGCGATGCCTATGATGCCGAACTTCTTCCAGATCCTGACAGCAATCCTGTTGACACGGCTGAATTTCCGGGGTGGCTTTTTACGCCATCGTCCTATCAGTTTCCTCAGTTCTGTTCCGAGGAGGGTGATCAGCAGCACGGTAAACATCATACCGGCTACAGAGCAGATCGCAGTTTCTATCCAGCTCAGGCCCAGTGCGAATCCTGCGACGGGCCCCGCAAAAAATTTAAGTGTGGCAGCCAGCGCTACGGAAAAATATTTAGCCAAAAGATTTTCATCCATACGGTCCTCTTCGTTTCATTTCAGTATTTTGATATGGCTTCCGCTGCAAGTGATCTTGACTCGCTGTCGGAGGCAACATAGTCTTCGTAAGCCAATTCCTTGACTACCGATATCCCGGAAAGGCAGGTTTCGATGATGTCAGGTATTCGGGCAAAGCTCAGCCTGTCCTCAAGGAACGCTGCTACAGCCACTTCGTTGGCCGCATTGATAATACATGGGGCGTTGCCGCCTTTTTCCATAGCATCAAAAGCGATGGCGAGATTTCTGAAAGTAGCGAGATCAGGTTTTTCGAAACTGAGGTTCGGATATTCTGAGAAATCCAGCCGTGGAAAGTTCGCATAGACGCGGCGCGGGTAAGTCAGCGCGTATTGAATGGGAAGTTTCATGTCAGGCAGACCCAGCTGTGCCTTTATGCTGCCGTCCGTAAACTGAACCATTGAGTGGACGATGCTTTGAGGATGCACAAGCACTTCAATCTGGTCCGGTCGTAGTCCGAACAACCACTTCGCCTCAATGACTTCGAGGCCTTTGTTCATCATCGTGGCGGAGTCGATCGTGATCTTGGCTCCCATGGACCAATTGGGGTGGCGCAAGGCCTGTTCCTTAGTTACGGTTTTCAGAAAGTCAGGCGTTTGGCCACGAAAAGGTCCGCCTGAGGCAGTGAGGATGATCTTCTCGACCGGATTGTTGTCCTCGCCGGCCAGACACTGAAATATGGCTGAATGCTCGGAATCTACAGGGTAGATATGAACTCCCTTTTCCCGGGCAAGATGTGTGACAAGTTCGCCTGCCACAACGAGTGTTTCCTTGTTGGCCAGTGCAATATTTTTGCCGGCGCGTATGGCTTTTATGGTTGGCAATAGTCCGGCATAGCCCACAAGTGCGGTGAGCAGGGTGTCTATTTTGTCGGATTCAACAGCCTCATTTAATGCCTCTACACCTGCGGATACTTTTATGTTCAAGGTGCGGAGCGCATTTTTTACTTTGTCGAAAGCAGCTTCATTTCCTATGACTACGTGCGCGGGACGAAATGCCATCGCCTGCTCAATCAGCAGATCGGCATTGTTTTGAGCTGTAAGAAGTTCAACAACAAAGCTTTCAGGGTTGGCCGATACCACTTCGAGTGCCTGTGTTCCGATGGATCCTGTAGACCCTAGTATACCTAATTTCTTTTTTGTCATCTGGTTTGTTTCAGGAGATTTTTACTCAGCCACTCGTGACAGGGCAATAGCCCGTCTCGCGAGGTGACCGTCGGCGCGACCGTGAATCCGGTAACTTCCGTTTCCGGGTGCCTGGATGTGGCATATTGAACCATCTGGATTGGATACTTTTCCGAATTTTGTATTTTGGCCGGTATGGGTCAGTTCAGGCGCCATTGGTTCTGCATCTTCACACTCCCTGCCATCTGTTTTCTCTGTTGGTGAGTGGCATATCGAGCGGGTGACCGGCTCAAAACGGACCTTATTCCCATAATGGCAAAGGTAGCCGCAATTTTCAAATCTTGCATTTTCTCCTCACGAATTAATTATTCGAAACTGCCCCCGATTTTTATGATTAAGGATTTTTTTATGGGTAATTATCTTTAATTTTGCGAACTTTAATTTGAGAGCTAAAGATATTTAAGATATATAGATATTATGGGATTGTTTGATTTTCTTACCAGCGACATCGCTATTGATTTGGGTACTGCTAACACGCTTATAATTCACAAAAACCAGATAGTGCTTGATGAACCTTCCATTATTGCTATAGACAAGCAGAGTGGGAAAGTGTTGGCTATAGGGGAGAAGGCCATGCAAATGCATGAAAAGACCAACGAGAATATAAAGACGATCCGGCCTTTGAAGGATGGTGTAATTGCAGATTTTACTGCCGCCGAAATGATGATTCGCGGTATGATTAAAATGATTGATACGGGAAGCCGTTTTTTTTCAGCCTCGCACAGAATGGTTGTGTGTATTCCTTCAGGTATTACCGAGGTGGAGAAAAGAGCTGTTAAGGATTCATGTGAGCATGCGGGCGCGAAGGAAGTTTATATGGTTCATGAGCCTATTGCAGCGGCTATAGGGATAGGTATTGATATTACACAGCCTAATGGCGTAATGATCGTGGATATTGGCGGGGGAACTACTGAAATTGCAGTTATCGCCTTGTCGGGGATCGTCTGTGAGCAGTCTGTTCGCATTGCGGGTGATGTTTTTACCAGGGATATTGTGGATTACATGCGCAGAGAGCATAACCTGCTGATAGGGGAGCGTTCCGCTGAGATGATCAAGATGGCCATAGGCTCCGCCCTTCCTGAACTGGATACGCCTCCGAGCGATTACGAGATCCGTGGCCGTGACCTGATGACCGGAATTCCGAAAGAAATTAAGGTGTCTTACAGCGAAATAGCCTACGCCCTGGATAAATCTATTTCAAAAATAGAAGAAGCCGTTATGAAGGCCCTTGAGATATCACCTCCTGAGTTGTCAGCAGATATTTATAAGAATGGTATCTACCTGACAGGCGGAGGGGCGCTTATACATGGTTTGGACAGAAGGCTTGCCAACAAGACCAAATTGCCGATTCATATCGCTGAGGAACCTCTCCAGGCGGTGGTACGTGGTACGGGCGAGGTGCTTAAGGATCTGGAGCTGTACAAACCTGTTCTTTTGTCATAGTAGAAATCGAAGCTGTTGTAAATATTTATGAATCAGCTAATTGCGTTTCTAACAAGGAATCGTAACTTTATTATTTTTCTGATTCTTGAGATCATTAGTTTCAGGTTGTTTATCCTCGGCAATTCTTACGCAGGGGCTACGTATTTCAACACTTCAAATCTTTTTATCGCTAAAATATTGTCCTTTTCCAGTTCGATAAGGGAGTATGGTAATTTAAAGGAGGTGAATACCATTCTTGCAGAGGAGAACCGTCGGCTTAACAGCAGGGTGGTAGAGCTGGAACAGTTAAAGCCGGCCAATGCACCCGCCGGGTATTTGCCGGATTCTAACTTCACTTCGAGGTTCAGGTTTACTACGGCCAAGGTCATACTGAACGAAACGAGTCTTTCCAATAACTACATCACAATTGATAAGGGCACCAGGGATGGGATCTTGCCGGGTATGGGCGTGGTTTCCTCGACGGGGGTAGTGGGTACGGTCCGCTTTTGTTCAGATCAGTTTTCTGTCGTTACGTCTATTCTGCATTCGAAGTTTATGATTTCATCCAAGCTTCTGCGAAGTGGGGAGATCGGTACGGCCAAATGGGAGGGCAGGGATCCGCAGCTGATTAGTCTTAATGACATATCAAGGTATAAGAAGCTAATGAAGGGAGATACGGCGGTGACCTCTGATTTTAACGCTGTGTTCCCGTCGGGTATTATGGTAGGCACGGTTACGGATTTTAGTGTGCATGCCGATCAGACTTCCTACATGATTGAAATGAAACTTGCGACTGATTTTAAAAATTTGTCGTTCGTTTATGTAGTTGAAAACAAAGTACTTTCAGAGCAGCAGAAGCTTCTGTTAAACATTGATGACCAGAGAAAATGAACCTAAGTGAAGTGATCAGGTATGTTTTGTGGTTCTTGCTTTATATGGCATTACAGATTCTGGTATTGAGAAACCTGGTTCTCTTTGATTACGGTTTTTGTTTTATTTATGTTGCCGGCATTCTCCTGGTTCCGGCTCATTATAACAGTACACTGCTCATTATCCTTTCTTTTATCACGGGTATAATTCTTGATTTTTTTTACAATACATTCGGCCTGCATGCCGCCGCTACTGTCCTGGTAGCCTACCTGCGACCCTTCTGGATTCATCTCCATCTGGAATTTAAAGACAGTGAGCGGGATGAAATCAGCTTGCCCAATCTTCGGCTGGGGCGTTTTGTGACATTTCTTCTTCCGCTTATATTTATTCATCACCTGGTTTTGTTCATGGTAGAGCTGAGCCATCTGGGATTGATATGGCAGGCGCTCGGGAGAATCATCGCCAGTTCCTTTTTGACGCTTGTTGCAATTTTGCTTTCTCAGCTTTTCGTGCGTCGTTAGCCTGACTTTTTGACGTATTTTTACTTCTGGTCTGACTTTTTTGACGTGTCCGGGTTTGCCTTCTTCCAGTTTCCTTCTGTAGATTTTATCTGTTGCTCACTATATTTGGTTTGATCATGGCTGTTGGCATAGGTTTTTTAACGCAGTAGATTATATTTGTAACCGGCACTATTATGTCAGTCTTTATGTCAGAATCGCCAACAAAAGAAGAGTATACTGATGATCAGCGGTATGAAGTTTTCAACCGTGAGTTTATGCCTCAGATCAATTCAATGTACAATTTTGCTTTCCGCCTAACCAACGATGAGGATGATGCTCAGGATCTGGTGCAGGATACCTATATGAAAGCATTCCGGTTTATTTCATCTTTTGAGCAGGGTACAAATGCCAAAGCATGGCTTTTCAGGATTCTGAAAAACAGCTTTATCAATGATTACCGTAAGAAAAGCAAGGAGCCTTCCAAGGTAGATTATCAGGAGGTTGAAACTACCTACAATTCTGATGAGTCGGGGGAGTTTCAGCAGCATACTGTTGACCTGAGAGCTGATACGGTGCAGGATATGATTGGCGACGAAGTGGCCAATGCATTGAATTCTCTTCCTGTTGATTTCAGGACGGTGATCATTTTATGTGACATTGAGGGCTTTACCTATGAAGAAATGGCGAAGATTCTTGATATTCCTATAGGCACTGTAAGGTCCAGATTACACCGTGCGCGTAACCTTCTGAAAGAAAAGTTGAAAAATTATGCCTCATCCATGGGGTATGATGCGAGATAAATGAAACTTTTTTTATAGTCCTTTTGGTTATGCGTAGGGAGTGAGGTTTTAATGTCATATTTGAGAACTTAATAAAATGGAAGTACCTTCTAATATTTCTGAGCTCGGTCTGAAAGATGGAATGAAGCATACGTGTGAGAATCATACTGAATGTATGAAAATGATCCAGTCTCTTTTGGACGGCGAGGCTACCGAACAGGAAAAGGAACATTTCAGGCAAAATATAGATGTGTGTATTCCTTGTATCAAACAATATCATCTGGAGAAGTGTATCAAGGAGTCGTTGTGTAATAAAATTGAGCGAAAGCCTTGCCCGGAGAATCTCGTAAATGCGATTAAGGTAAAACTTGAACTGCTGTAGTTTTTTCGCTTGTGTTTGTTTCTCAGTTTAGTTTTTACGCCCCCTCTCTCGCCCGTGGACGGTAAACTCATTATTTTTTCTGCGCCTTCCGGATCTGGTAAAACGACCATTGTCAGGCATCTCTTGTCTCATTTTACCGGGAAACTTGCTTTTTCTGTATCAGCCACCACCCGTCAGCGAAGGGAAAACGAGATAGACGGTCAGGATTATTATTTCCTTGAATTAGATGACTTCAGGGCCAGGATTGCGGCCGGGGAGTTTGCTGAATGGGAGGAAGTTTATCCTGATAATTATTACGGTACGTTAAAGAGCGAAATTCAGCGTTTATGGGATTTAAATAAATGTGTGCTTTTTGATGTAGATGTTAAAGGAGGGCTTGAACTTAAGCGGTTGTTTGGGGCGCAGGCGCTCGCTGTATTTGTGCGCGTAAGTTCGGAGTATGAAATACGTCGCAGGCTTTCGGGAAGGGGAACCGAAACGGAGGAAAGTCTGGAGCGTCGCTTAGCGAAAGTGAGATATGAGCTTAGCTTTGAAGATCAGTTTGATGTGGTTCTTGTAAATGACGATCTCGCATGGGCTTTACGGCAGGCCGAGGTCATGGTGGGTGATTTTGTGAAGAACGTCTGATCTGTTATGAAAATAGGTCTTTTTTTTGGGTCATTTAATCCCGTTCATATTGGTCATTTGATCATAGCCAACACCATGGCTACTGCTACCGATCTCGAACAGGTATGGTTTGTAGTGAGTCCCCAGAATCCCTTTAAGAAAAACAAAAGTTTGCTGCATGAGTTTGATCGGTTAGATATGGTAGAGCGTGCGATTTCGGACAATTATGTTCTGAAAGCTACGGATATAGAATTTCATCTGACCAGACCAAGTTATACCATCGACACGCTGATCCGGATGATCGAAAAATTCCCACAGCATGAGTTCGTACTGATCATGGGGGAGGATAACCTGGCGCAGTTTACACGATGGAAAAATTATGAGCGCATCCTGGAATATGCTGGTCTATACGTATATCCCAGACCAGGTGCAGAGAAACATGATTTTGCAGGTCATCCGTCTGTTAAGTTTGTGGATGCTCCGCTGCTTGATATTTCTGCTACCTTTATCCGGCAGAGTATCAGACAGGGTCGTTCTATCAGATACCTTGTGCCTGAAGTAGTCGAGCGGCTGATTACAGCCAGGAAATTCTTTCTATGATATCGGATTATTGTCCGATATCATAGGATATCTGGTAATCATCCGATATTTGTAAATATCGGATGATATGCCTATATTTGTCTATGGTTGGTATATTATTAGGCGACATCATAAATTCGCGGGCAGCTTCTGGGCCTGAGGAGTATCTTTCCGTCGTAAGGGAGGAGTTGGTAACCTATGGAGAAGCTCCCTCCAACTGGCAAATTTATCGGGGGGACAGTTTCCAGCTTGAGATTGAAAATCCGGTGGATGCACTGCTGGCCGCAATACGCATCAAAGCAAAAATAAAAAAGGAATTGGGTAAGATGGATGTGAGGATATCTATCGGAATAGGTGAGAAAAGTCATAAGTCGGATTTGATCGCAGAGTCAAACGGAGAGGTCTTCATTAATGCTGCAGAAGCTTTCGATGCCTTTAAAGAAAAAAAGCAAACTTTACTGGTAAAGTCGCCTTGGCCTGATTTTGACCGAACCATTAATACTATGCTTGCACTTGGGGGGATTACTATGGATAGCTGGCCGAGAGCGGCTGCAGAATATATGAATATGGTGCTTCATAACAACCCCATTTCTCAAAAGGAGCTCTCCGTTTTGCTGGGGATAAGCCAGTCGTCTGTGAGCGAGCGTCTGGCTCGCGCACACTATTACGAGATCATGGCGATGGATGAATGGTACAGAAGATCTGTTGCTGAATTAATGAACACCTGACGATGACTTTACTATTACAATTGATACTGGCTCATTTGATCGGTGATTTCTTTCTTCAGAAAACCTCATGGGTTGTAAGCAAGGAGGAGGATAAATGGAAATCGCCTTTTCTATATATTCACGTTCTTATACACGGACTCCTGGTGATGGCCATTGTAGGGGAGGAAAGCTGGCGTATCGCCTTGTTTATTACTCTGTCTCACCTGGCTATTGATGGCGCCAAGCTCCAAATGCAGGAGGAGACTACCAAGCGAGCCTGGTTTTTTGCGGATCAGTTTCTCCATCTGCTCGTGATATGGGTTGTATGCGTTTTTACTGATGAATTGCCCTTTAGCTTTTCTTTTTTACATTACAGGGACAGCCTTGTTATTATTGTTGCCGTTGCGT